>JAYPYN010000008.1:1998-4513 GCA_038154605.1 Balneolaceae bacterium | reverse complement strand
GTGCTCGCTTCAGTCTTTGCCAGGGTCGATGCCTTAGCACCAACTTTATTTTCGGTACCGGCAACTAAACGGCCTATATTTGCTTTGTGCTTGTAAATTATTCCAAATGCTATCATACCAGCGATAATTATAATGCTACCGTCCACATACCTATCCAACCCATAACGCATAATGAGTAGGGTGATCGGATAAATGGCGGTGGCAACGATGGAGGCCAATGAAACATACCGAGTGGTCCACACAATAAGACCAAAAAGTGCAAACGAAATACCAATGGAAATTGGCTCAATGCCGAAAAGCATACCACAGGCCGTGGCAGCACCCTTTCCCCCTTTAAATCCTGCAAAAACAGGAAACATATGACCAAACACTGCGGCCATCCCGCAAGAAATTCCAAGAAAAGCCTCCACGTCCCAGTTAGGAGGAGCCAGAGGTCCACTAAACCAAAGAAAAGCTAAGCCACTAATCCAAAATGAGCTGACAAAACCTTTCATGAAATCCAATACAAATACGCTCACCCCAAAAGGTACGCCTAATACTCGAAACGTATTGGTTGTGCCTGCATTCCCGCTCCCATGTTCTCGTACATCGACTCCCTTAAAGCCTTTACCCACCCAAATCGCAGAGGGTATAGAGCCTAATAAATAGCTTATAAAAAGTACGGTTACGGTTGCCGCCATTCTAATTCCGACTAGTTAATTAACTAAGGTGCTTGTCAAACTAAACGTGACGCTCGGCATGATACGAAGAACGAACCAAAGGGCCACTCTCAACATGCTCAATCCCTAAATGCTCGCCTATTTCTTTATATTCCGCGAACTGATCTGGATGAATCCAATCCCTCACTGGATGATGCATTTTAGTTGGCTGCATATACTGCCCAATCGTAAGCACATCTACTTGATGGTTCGCGCAATCTAGCATGAGCTCAATAACCTGTTCTCTGGTTTCGCCTAACCCAACCATAATCCCTGTTTTGGAGCGTATTCCCGCTTCTTTGGTGCGCAATAACAGATCCAGTGATCGTTGATATTTCGCTTGTGGACGAACCCTACGATAGAGAGCAGGTACCGTTTCTAAATTATGACTCAATACGTCGGGTGGAGTATCCAGTACGATTTGTAAGGTATCCCAGTCGCCCTTAAAATCAGGAATAAGTGACTCAATAGTGACTCCTGGAATTACGCGCCGTAATTCGGTATGGGTAGCGGCACAAATAGGGGCCCCTCCATCCTGTCGGTCGTCCCGGTTTATAGATGTGAGAACCACATGTTTGAGGGCCATTTTACGTGCTGCATCCGCTACACGCATGGGTTCGTCCCAATCTAGTTCGGCAGGTGGTCGACCTGTTTTAATAGCACAAAAAGCGCAGGATCTCGTGCACACGTCACCAAGTAGCATAAAAGTAGCCGTTCCAGCTCCCCAGCACTCTCCCATGTTTGGGCAACGAGCCTCGGAACAAACGGTGTTCAATTTATGCTCGTTTATGGTGTCGAGTACTTCTTTAAATTTTTCGCCGGAAGGAAGCTTAACGCGTAACCAATCTGGTCGTCTTTTGGTAGTAGCACGATCTACTACATTTAATTCTTTAATCATAATCTTGCTCCTTTCTGCAATACCTTTTAGGCGATTATTAAACCATATTTACCGGTTTATCAACCTTTATGTACCGTTCTTAAAATACGAAATTTTATCTTCTAGTTCTCTACCCCCACCAGCCCAATGAGCCTGTACCTCAAAAACTTCCTCAAAGGATTGAACGATCTGTTTTTTAACCAAATCCAAAGAGACTTCCGTTCCTACCTCCCTCTGCAAGCTTGTAACCTGCTTATCTTGAATGCCACATGGGACAATATGAGAAAAATAGTCCATATCAGTAGTTACATTCAGAGCAAAGCCATGCATGGTCACCCATCTAGAAGAGCGAATACCCATCGCCGCTATCTTTCGATCGTTAAGCCAAACCCCCGTTTGACCTTCTTCCCTACCAGCTTGTAAGTTATACTTGCCCAAGGTGCGAATGAGTACTTCTTCTAAAAAACGAAGATACTTATGTATATCGGTAAAATGACGATCTAAATCCAAAATCGGATATCCCACAACTTGCCCGGGCCCATGATAGGTAATGTCCCCTCCACGGTCTACCGGCACAAATTCCGCCTGTATATCGTTGAGTTCAGTCGTAGAGCGTAGTAGATGTTCCGAATTTCCACTTTTTCCCAAAGTATACACATGGGGATGTTCCACAAAAAGTAGCATATCGGCCAGATCGTCTTCCGAATAATGGGTATGATTCGGATTTCTCTTTTGTTGGATGAGTGCACCCTGGAGTTGTTTTTGAAGATCCCAAACACCACGGTACTCAGCTCGTCCGAGGTCATAAACCTCTAGGCTTGAACGAGCTTCCGTAGCATCATCCTTCATATCATCACTGCCTAATGTACAGATTATTTTTTAACGGGGGTGCCTAAATGAACCCCTTCGTTATACGCTTCAGCTACCGCCTCCATGACCG
>JAYPYN010000008.1:0-1988 GCA_038154605.1 Balneolaceae bacterium | reverse complement strand
GTCTCTGGCTACCACTGCCTCTGCGATCATTTCAGTAACACCAAAACCAATCATATGGCATCCTAGCCACTCTCCGTATTTGGCGTCAAATACTACCTTAACAAATCCTTCCTCATGTCCTAGGGCCGTTGCTTTCCCGCTTGCAGACAGTGGGAACTTACCTACCTTAACCTCATAACCTGCTTCTTTAGCTGCCGCTTCGCTTAGACCGACGGACGCTACTTGAGGCTCACAGTAGGTACAACCTGGAATATTTTCGTAATTAATCGGTTTTGGATTTTTACCAGCTAATTGTTCGATAAGTACAATAGCTTCATGAGAGGCTTTATGAGCCAACCAAGGAGCGCCAATAATATCACCCACTGCATAAATACCTTCCACTCCAGTCGAATACGTAGAGCGGTCCACTACAATGGCTCCGCGTTCTACTTTAACGCCTATTTCTTCTAAGCCTAATCCTTCCACATTACCCGTCACACCAACAGCCGAGAGCACCACATCCGCATCAATCTTTTGCTCTCCTTTTTTAGTCTTAACCGTCACTTCTACCCCTTTACCTTTTTTGGTAACCGATTCAACCGTACTCTCGGTGAGGATATTCATCCCTTTTTTCTTGTAAATTTTACCTAACTCTCTACCCACATCGGAATCTTCTACGGGCACTAAAGTCTTCTGTAATTCTACTAGAGTAACTTCCGTACCTATGGTGTTATAGAAATACGCAAACTCCACTCCAATCGCCCCAGCACCTACAATAACCATCTTCTTTGGTTGCTTTTCCATCGTCATTGCAGCCTCAGAATCGATAATCATCTTACCGTCAATAGGAAGATTTGGTAAAACGCGTGGACGAGCACCCGTGGCAATAATGAAGTGCTTTGCTTTAATACTCTCGTTCTGCTTACCGGACTCATCCTGTACGTGTAACTCTGTTTTAGAGCCAAACACCCCTGTACCCATGAATACCTCAATTTTATTGGCCTTCATTAGGAACTGAACTCCCTTACTCATTTTATTCGCCACACCACGGCTTCGCTTTACCATCCCACCGAAATCAGCCTTAGACCCCGTTACTTCAATTCCGTAATCAGAGGCATGTTGAATAGATTCTAACACCTCGGCAGACCGTAGTAATGCTTTGGTTGGTATACACCCAATATTCAAACAAACCCCGCCAAGATGTCGTTTTTCTACAATTGCGGTAGAAAAGCCAAGTTGAGAAGCTCTAATTGCAGCTACATAACCACCAGGGCCTGAGCCGATTACACATACATCAAATTCTTTAGCCATAATTCTTTTTCTTCGATTGGGTTTGTATTTACCTCAATTAGTTGGGTTTTAGCTGTCGAAATCGCCTAAAACGAATACCTATACGACCCGATTTTCCCAAGCAGACAACCAAATAAATAAGGTGTTTAGAGAAACATAATTTAGAAGGTAAATATAAGGCATTTCTAGCTGATAGTCATATAGGATTCCCACCAAAATCCCGCAAAAATGGGTTGATGTATTTGCCAAATCTTTGGTATAATGATAACAAAGTTTTAACGTAGCAATTACTTATCATATGATATTCCGCGTCTATAAAGCTAATCATATAGCGAAATTAACCCGTCCTAGCATGGCCAAACGAGCATACATAGAAGCTCGAAATCGAACGTTATTTGAGCGAATCTTTCGAAAAGTACACTATACATTTAGACATGGACTCGCTTTAGGTCTTTTCATAATGTTTCTGGTAGCAGAGCAAACACGTGCACAATCGGTGGAAACCGCTACGCCATCAGCTGAAGTAGAGGTACAGGTCATACCCGAACAAATAAAACGACGAATAGCCTTAATTGAGAGTCAATTTAAGGATATGGTTTGGTATTTAAGCTATTATCTCGCCGAAAATCTGTTCCAATATTTCGAGGGTATTACTCAGAAATTTACCCATTCTGCTGAACGTCGATTCGAAAGCTTTGAGGATTAAAAAGATGTATTAG
>JAYPYN010000007.1:33613-34178 GCA_038154605.1 Balneolaceae bacterium | reverse complement strand
ACCTCATATAATGACGCTCTGGAAATATATAGAAAATGAATAAACTCTTTTTTTGAATTTCTTCCTTTTCCTTCTGCAATATTCATTGCAATTGAAGTCGAAGCAGCTTCCATTTGTTCTATTAAACGAAAATGCTTTCGGTCTGAATTAAGATTTTCACATAAAGAGATTGCGAAATCGGCAAAATCAACAGCTCTATGCCAAACATGTAACTCTTTAAATGCAAATTCTTTCATTGTTTATAGTTGAAATTTTGAAGTTGTAAACTGAACGATGCTTTCACCATTGAGCCTCACTCTTTCAGCTTAAATTTTCACCTGTTTAAAATCGTTAATATGTTCTAGGAACCAAATATAAGTTTCCGAGATACCTTGTTTAAGTTCAATTGAGGCTTGCCATCCAAGTTTATTGATTCGGCTCACGTCCATCAACTTTCTTGGAGTTCCATCGGGTTTGGTTGAATCCCACTGAATTTCTCCTTCATGTCCAGTTACTTTTTGCACCGTTTCAGCTAATTCTTTGATGGTAAGGTCTGTTCCAGTTCCTGCATTTATTAGATCGTACT
>JAYPYN010000007.1:33150-33603 GCA_038154605.1 Balneolaceae bacterium | reverse complement strand
CCACATGTAAAAATTCCCGCATAGGAGAACCACTGCCCCATAATGGAACCGGAGTATTTCCGTTTTCTTTGGCTTCGTGAAATTTTCTGATCATTGCGGGTAATACATGTGATGTTTTTAAATCAAAATTATCTCGTGGACCATATAAATTAGTAGGCATCATAGAGATATAGTTTCTGCCAAACTGTTTATTTAATGCCTGACACATTTTAATGCCCGTGATTTTTGCAATCGCATACCATTCATTGGTAGGTTCAAGACTTCCCGTAAGTAAATATTCTTCTTTGAGAGGTTGCGGAGCTATTTTAGGATAGATGCACGAACTACCAAGAAAAATCAGATTCTGAATATTATTGTTATGTGCAGCGTGAATTAGATTCGCTTGGATCATCAAATTATCATACAAAAACTGCCAAGGATATTGGTTGTTAGCTAGAATACCACCCACACGAG
>JAYPYN010000007.1:20625-33108 GCA_038154605.1 Balneolaceae bacterium | reverse complement strand
CAATGTAGATTTTACTTTTTGTATTCATACTAGAGATTTATGCAGCTAAATTTTTTATAAAATTTCTTAAAACAATCCATCCTATTGCTCCGAATAATGATAAAAAAATAAACATAATTAAGGTATTGAAACCGCTTGCCTCATCGTTTAGTGGTACCTGAACAGGTTCTAAAGTTTTAAAAAGTGGTGTTTCTTCTTGCACTTTTAGTTTAGCTGCTTCAAATTGCTGCGTTAAGGTACTGTATAAATTGAAGGCTATGGAATACTCTGAATCCAAGCGTTGCTCCTCTGTTCTTGCACTTGCAGTTAATATTCCTTGATTACTATCTCTGAATTTTGCGAGGTTAATTTGAGCGTCCTCAAAACGTAATTCCGCCTTATCTAATTGTTCTTTAGTGAACTTTAAGTCAGTTTTCAATTTTTTTGTTCGATAATCAATCAAGTAATTAGTTAATTCTTTAATCGCAAAACTTGCTACTTGTGCCGCAACCAAAGGATCTTCCATCCGAGCAGAAACTGATATAAAACCTGTCTCTTCATCCAATCTTGCATTAACATTACCCCGAAGAAATTGCAATAATTTTTCCTCTTCCTCGCTTAAGACAATAAAAAAAGTATCTTGTGAAGGAATGCGAGGGGTATCACTTTCCTCCCTGATAAATACTCCAATAATTTGGGCTGGTATTCCAAATACAAAGGAACTTACTGTACTTAATAAACTAGATTCACGTACATTTAAGTAATATTCATTCAAAGCTACCGTAGTATCATATGCTGGAAAATAAAAGGGAGATTTCGCTATTTTTTGTTGAAATTCGTAACTATTCACTATGTTTGGATAAATTTCGACTCTTAGGGCATTACTATTCGAATTGTAGGAGCCTCCACCAAGTCCCAACAATCCACCATATTGTTTTAGTAAACTAGAGGCACCTGATTGACTTTCAGAAGAGTACTCAGGCATAAGGGTCGCAGAACTTACGTATTCTTTAGGGCTGAATACTGCTACTAAGACTCCTAACACTATTCCTACACTCACAAACTTGTAGATTAACGTTCGTTCTGCCCAAATCATTTTTACTAGCTCAATTAGATCTACTTCATCATCTCCTTCGGAAACTTCATATTCGCTAATCGGAACCAATTTGTATTCATGTATAGGGAACTCAATTGGCAAAGGATTATTTTTTTTGTCTTCACTCATAACTACAATTATAATCTATCAAGCAACAAATAAATTGTTAGGGCAGAAGTAATAGCCGCAACTGTTTCATCTAATATTTCTTTAAATGAAATTTTCTCACTCGGGGGTTTCTCTGGCTCAAAAACCGCTCTTATTGCTGCTCCATCTTCTACGACAGGGTTATCCCTAAATATACCTTTTCTTTTTACTCTATATGTAGCACCGTTTGCTTGAGTAAGTAATAAATATTTATAGGTGTTGGGCTGCAACCCTCCCGCCTGATTTAGATAATAAGTGAATCTTTTACCTTTTTTATATTTAAAATACCCATCTAATTCAACATTTCCTGTGACAAGTACCGCATTTGGTCTTTTTGGAATAAATAATTTATCTCCAGCTCTAATAAGTACGTCTGCATTTTTGTCCTTTCCCAGAATTTTACCAAGCTCAATGACTACATCTTGCTCATTTCTAATTAATCTTGCACCCTCTGGATAAGCCTCAAGAGTTAAACCTCCTGCTCTCTTAATAATATCAGATAAAAGTTCATTGTCATACAGAATTGTATAGTCACCAGGATATAATATTTCACCCTCAACACTAATTCTTTCCTGTGTCTGAAACTTTGGATTTTTCCTAATAAAAACTTGATCGTTAGCCATTAATTGAAATTTAGAGGCATTTTCCATTAGTAATTCAAAATATTGTTTAGAGTAAAAGATGTTTTCATCAATGTCATCATTTAAAAGTGGATACTCTATAAATACAGCTTTTTGTATATCAGATTCTATGAGTTCATTCCGCGTGACTTCCACTGAACCAACATACGAAACTTCTTTAAAGCCTCCAGCTTTTAACAATAAAGTCTCTAGATTCATCCCATCCGAAAACGAATACACACCTGGATTTTTTACTTCTCCTTGGATAGTAATAGTTTTATTTTTAATGTTTTGAACATTGTTTTCAAATATCTGAACTACATCCCTTTTTTTGATACTTAGATTATGAGCTGGGTTATTTTCTAGAGCTTTTTTTACATCAAAATTGAAAGAAAACTTTACGGAATCATCTCTAGTTCTAGTTAATGTTGCAGTACCATTAAGTGCATCATCTTGTAGATTATCAGCTAGCATAATTAGATCCTTGATGTTAGTAATCCCAGCATCTAACTGATAAGTTCCAGGTTGATTAACACCTCCAATAATTTTTACATAATTGTCGGATATATCAGAGATACTAAATAACGTTAATTTATCACCATCTTGAAGAATTATGTTATTATCCCCATTCAAAACTTTATTAAGATCATAATCTATTTTTTCTCTTGCATAAGTGGGGTCTATTCTTTGTTCCAATGGTACTATTCTGTTTATTTGGAACCTGTCTCCATAAATTTCAGGGAGTAATTCACCTGCATAACGAATTAGATTATTTACAGTCTCTCCGTCTTTTAATTCGTATATACCTTCTCTAAATACTGGTCCTTTAATACTGATGGTAGATTTTCTAGGGGGTATAAATATGCGATCATTGTTTAGTAATGGAACTGTTGATGGATCAATGCCTTTAAGTAGCATTTCATAAAAATCTACCGAAGCAATAACTTTGCCTTTTCTAATGATTCGAACATCTCGCAATGACCCAGATATTTTTGGTCCACCCACTCCGTATAACACATTAAACAAACTTGAGTTGCTTGTAAAAGTATAGCCTCCTGGATTATTCACCTCACCCAGTACAAATATTTCTATAGGCTTGAACCTAGTAACGGTTACGTCCATAAAAACGGTAGCAGGTTTTTTGGTTAAACCAGAGTAACTTCTTGATAAAGTTTGTTTAAGTGACTTCCTAAGTTCGGTTACAGATTGTCCTGCGACGGTAATTAAGCCTATAGTAGGTATAAAAGTTCGCCCTTCGGCATCTACCGCTAATTCATATTGCAACTCAGTAGCACCCCAAATAGTTAACCTTAACTCGTCATCTGGTCCAACAATATATCCTTCATCAACAGGCCCAATGCTATTAGGCAAAAAAGCTTCTCCAACTTTAGAAAAAATATCATACCCAAAGTATAATTCCTGCTCAGGAGTTTTACGTGGATTTGAAACTCTTTTATTTTGTTTATTTGATGATTGCTCAGTAATCTGATCCGATGTGACAGATGCTTCTGTTACATCTACCACTACATTAGGATCTAGAGTATAATTCTCACCTGCTTCTAGTTTTGATAAAAATTCTTGTATTTGTGCCTCAGAAACTCCATTCTGACGAGCAAAATTAGCCAACTCTGTTGGGTTATTAGGATCTACTCCGGCAGTTTGCGCAAGTTGCTGAGCTTGTTTAAGAGTAAGCCCTCTGACTTTGAGTTCTTGTTGTATTGTCTGCCCTTGAAGTTGATTGAATAAAATGAGGACAAAACATATAATTAGTGAGATTATTTTTAACTTTTTCAATGCTTTACTAAAATGTTATCGTAATAAATTAATATTAAATACCCGACCCTAAATCTACGTTTAAAAAATGAAATATAAGCATTTTGCTTATTAAGAAAATATAAAATAGTGTTAATATTCATGAAACCGCTTTTTAATTCTAGTGGATACTAAATTAGGTCCCAATAAATATATTTTAATTTGTCAAACTATGTGCCAACAGAGACAAAATTTTTTCCAACCTCAAAAAGATTCAACTTTACTTATTCCATCTAAGTTGAAACCCTACAAAGGTTTTAGTATTACCTACTATTTGGTTCGATCCTGAACTAATAAATTGAGCGTCTTCTAGGATTGTTTGTGTTATCTTGGCAGAAAACTCAAACGTATCATTAGGATTTATTTTTAACACTATATACCATTTTTGCCCCTTTTTTTGAAGTAAGGCATTTGTTAGAACATATCTTAAATCACTTTCAAATTGGTAGATACGAGTATTGAAGCTATCGGTATCGAAGAGTGTGAACCTAGCATCTATTAATAGCTTTTTTGACACATTGAGCCTTAGATCCTGATAGATTAAAAACCCTTTTTCTAAATCATTTTCTGAAGAATTAACCCTAATCCATTCAACTCTACTTCTTGACCTAAATGAAGGGGTAGGTTGGTGTTGAATTTGTATTCTATAACTTGATCGTATTTTTGTACCCGTGCGTTGTTCTTGGCGGCCAGCATCATTTACTATTTCAAATACTTCGTCCTTGGATTCATTTCGTATTAGTAGGTATCCACTCAGAGTTCTTGAAAACGTTGCTTCAATCATACCTAATACGTCAATTCCATTGCTAGGAGATTGTATACCACTTTTTGGTGCATCAAAATTGTATTGATCTACATAGGCACTAAGAGTAAACTTTGATACATGGTGCCGGAGACCAATATATACTCCTCGTTCATTTTGGGGCGTTCCACTTAGTTCGCTAAAGCTATTTCCTAAAATAGAAATATACTTTGGGTTATAGTTTCGATACAAAATGGCTAAGTCAGTATGTTCACCTACATCTGACTCAATCCCTATCAAACCGGCAATTCCTTTCGTATCACTTGTAGCAATCTCACCAAATATGAGACTTTTCCTGAAAAGCATTTGATAATCTATACCTACTACAGAATTTGTATTACCGCTGAAATCGTATTTTTGATAGGCTGATGATCTTGGAACAATTGAGGAACTAAATGTACTAGTGTATCCAGTAATACCAAAAATACCAGCTAGAGTTAATACTCGATACCTTCCTCCTATTGTAGTTTGATCAATATTTTGACGCCGTTCGATTTCTTTTTGCGTTCTATGTAATCCTGAAATAGATGGAAATCTAACTGAATCAATTCCTATAACCTGTGCAGATCTAGGAGCATTTGAATAAAAAAAGGTAAACTCGTTTTTAACCCCTAAAGTAGCTGCTACACCTCGAAAAAAGTTCGCTTCTTGGGATGAAGTATACGGCTTCAATCCACGCTCATTCTTTCCTATTGATTGAATTACTTCTCTTCCTTTTCCAAACCCACCACCTGACCAAATAACAAGTCCCTGGGCAAAACTTAGGCTATAATCGCCAAAAATAACTTTTTTAACTTTCCCATTATTTATCAATCCAAGATGGAATGAATTAAAATCGAAATCTGTGGGTCCAGCTAAAGTTTCTCCTGCATCTTTTTCTTGTGTAATATTAAATGATATATGATCTGATTTTATCCTTATCCGTTGATAGTATTTAGCTGGGCTCCCAACGTAACCACCAGATGAATCTGGAATTATAAAGCCATTCATTTTTTCTATTGTTTGTTGATACCTAGTTATTAGTTCAACTTTAGGATTGGTAAACCAATAGTTTGAATTGAAATAGAGATTTGAAAATTTATCCTTTACTCCACCTATGGTTATAAAAGGTGCAATCTTTTGGAAGGTTGCCATTCCTATTCCAGATATTTTTAAAACATCTTCTATTCGTTCGAACGGTTGCTGATCTCTATACTTTACTATTGAATTTGCCAATTTAAAATTGATGCCAGGTATTTGAAGAAATTCAATTAAATCTGCCTCATTTAGATTTATGGGATTGCTTTGCAGCTCTTGAAGAAATTGTATTATCTGATCACTATCGTTTTCATCTACATCTAATTCTTCCAAGGCACCCTCGAATTGATCTAGCATTCCACCCTCATTTGTTGCTTGGGCATTAAGCACATAACTTGAACAAATCAACAATAGAAACCAGATCAAAAATCGCATTACAAGTTGATAATAATATCTAAACCTGGGCTTATTCCCAGTATTTCATGTTGCTGAACCACTAAATTGAACTGCCAACGTTCTAGAGCATACCCCATACCAAATGTAAATGTTAGAGGATCGTAAGTGGCCCCTATTCTTCCATATATACGTTCTACAATTTCAACATCAACCCCACCCCGATAAGAAACTGGAAACCGTACATCTTTAAAAACATCGAAAACAAAGAGAGCCTTTTCCTCGAGCTTATAAGTCATCCCAACACTAATATCTTGTGGGAGCTCTTCATCCTGTACTTGAAAATTAAAAGTTCCACGATTTACGTTTCTTATTTTAACCCCAAAATTAATATTTGATTGTATTTTAGCTATGAAGCCAATGGATATACTTAACGCGCTTCCTGCTCCGTAATCCTTACCAAAACTTAAATGGCGATATTGTACTGAAATACCCGTATTAACCCCCATCCAACTATATTTATAACCCAAATTAATGTTTGTTTCAGAATACAGATTGTCACCAAATCGATAGAAACCTAAGGCTGAGTATCCCTTCAAAAATTCAAAATTAACTACGCTTGATACATCGGTAATTTCTGGGAATCCATAATATCTCAAACTATAAAAACCAATTGAGAAATCGTCTTGAGGGATTGAAGCGGGATTTGAAAAAACTGCCCATTTATCTTCATTTAATGCAGTATTAGCATTTCCCAAGCTTGCTCCCTTTGCGCCAATTATAACTTGCCCAACAACGTGTTGTGATAAAAGTATAAAACCCGCAAAAGAAATTGTCCATAAAATTTTAAACCTTTGTATCATATGAGATATTATTTACTAGAATATGAACACTTATCAATTAATTGTAAAGTGATGTTATTTAAAAATTATTACTTACTAATAATCCCTTTTTTTTGTGGGATTCTGAACGCTCAGGAGTTTGATTGTCAAGTGTTGGTAAATGATGATCAACTTGTTGGCAATTCTTTTGAATACGTTAAAAATTCTTTAGAAAAGGATATAACTGCCTACATTAACGAATACCGTTGGACGGAGTATGTGTATCAAGAACAGGAAAGAATTTCTTGTCAAATAAATATAATTCTATTGACTGGGGATCAAAATTTTACCTTCACTGCAGAAGTTATTGTACAATTAAGACGCCCCATTTATAATACAATTGCTGAAACAAATACTTTCATTATCAGCGATAATAATTGGCAGTTTGATTATCCCGCTGGAAAAAGTTTAATCCACGATGAATTCGAATTTGAGCCCTTAACTGGATTTATTGATTATTATCTTTATCTAATGCTTGGCATGGATTTTGACACTTTTTCTGAATTAGGTGGCACGGTTTGGTTCCAGAAATCACAGAATATCATTGATTTAGCTCAAAATTCATATTCCATTGGTTGGAATAGAAATTCAAATAATGGAAGAAACAGATTTGTATTAACGGCTGATTTATTAAATAATAATTATAATACAATAAGAAAGGCGTCTTACACATACCATAGGAAAATTTTAGATAATTTTGTTACAAACCCAAACCAATCTAGAATTGATCTTGTAGAATTATTGAAAGAAATACTTGACGCAAAACGTAGATCCACAAATAATTACCTATTTGATTTATTTTTCGGGTCAAAGTCGAAGGAAATAGCCTCTATTTTAGAGGAGGCCACATCAAAATTAAAATTTGATGCATATAAAATTTTAAGTGCTGTGGATTCTGGAAACCTATCAGACTATAAAAATTTACAAAATTGAATTGAACTCATCACTAACATATGTTTATTTACATACTACATTTTTGCAAAAAAACTGTGATTAGCTAAAAATTTTTGTAGGTACTTTCCTATATTTGGAATATAAAAAAGCGGTTCCAACGAATAAAAATCTCGCAAAATTTAATTGAATGAAATTTCTTGTAAGCATAAAAATGGTGCCTGATGTATATGCACCTTTTCAAATTAAAGAAGGCAAACTAATCATGGATGGCGATCGTATGGTATTAAATGCCTACGATGCTTCAGCGGTAGAAGAAGCCTTAGTGCTAACCGAAAAACATGGTGGCGATTTAGAGGTAGTTTGTATCGGCCCAGCAAAAGCATCCGAAACAATTCGTAAAGCCCTAGCCATGGGAGCCGCAAAAGGGTATCATATACAAACAGATGGTTCCGAAAATTATGATTCAACCAGCTATGCCCAAATACTAGCTGCTTTTTTTAGAAACAAAGAGTATGACGTGCTTTCTTTCGGTAAACAATCGCAAGATACAGATGCTGGCTTAACTGGTGGGATGGTTGCCCAACTCTTGAATCTTCCATTTGCCACTAATGCCGTTGGCTTAGATTTGGATGAATCCCATCTTATTGTAAAACGACAGGGAGATACAGGCCAAGAAATGATTGAGCTTCCCACACCTTGTTTGGTAACCTGTTCTAACGATATGAATGAGCCTAGAATTCCGAATTTAAAAGGTATAATGGCGTCTAAAAGAAAACCAATTGAGAGCATTTCCATTCAGGAACTAGAGATTAAGAATGCAGTTTTAGGTGCTTCCACAATAGTTACCTCCTACGAGCCCGTTCCTAGTAGGGCTGTTGGCCAAAAATTTGAAGGAGAACCTGATAAAATTGCAATACAAGTCGCTCAACTACTCGACACCGAAGCAAACGCACTTTAACCTTTTTGACATTAAAAATGAGTACCATTTTAACTTATATTGCCATTTCGGATGGTAAAGTAAAACGTTCATCACTTGAAGTATTATCCTACTGTAAAAGCTTAGCCGAACAGCACCATTTTACATGTGAAGCGGTAATCATAGACGAACACGCTTCAGCATTCACAGATGAAGTTGCAAAATTTGGAGCATCCAAGATTTACACTATTTCAGGAAATAATTTTAAAAACCATCATAATGGTGCGCTCTTAAGAGCTTTATCAACCGCTATTGAAGCAAGCTCCCCAAAAGTAGTTGCGTTTGCATCAACAGAAAGTACTAAAGACGTTTTAGGTGCACTTGCAACACACGTAAATGCAGGTGTGGTAGCTGATGTTTCTTCTTTTTCTATTGATGGGCCCATTGTTAAAGCCCAACGCCCAATGATGGCTGCTAAAATTATGGGAAATGTAGATGTAAGTGGAGATACGATCCTTGTCTCGGTTCGATCTGGTTCGTATGATTTGAACGAACATCCCGCAAACGCAGAAGTTTTACCTTTGGATATCGAGCTATCCTCATCCGATTTACGATCAACTCTCAAAGAAATTATTTCGGCTACTGGTGATACCATCGACCTTAATGAAGCGGAAGCTATTGTAGCGGCAGGTCGTGGTGTAAAAGACGACGAAGCAAAGGCTTTAATCTCGGAATTAGCTACGGTTTTAAATGCAGGAGTAGGCGCTTCCCGAGCTTTAACAGAAGCAGGAATATATGATCCAAGCTTGCAAATTGGTCAAACAGGGAAAGTAGTTTCTCCTCAACTGTACATTGCGGTTGGTATTTCAGGTGCAATTCAACACGTGGCGGGTATGGCAAATAGCAAAGTTATAGTTGCCATAAACAAAGATGCCGATGCCCCAATTTTTGAAGTTGCAGATTATGGTATTGTTGGCGACCTATACAAAGTGCTACCACCTTTTATTGAGGAGATTAAACGAATCAAAAATTAGGATTAGTTATCGGAAGGTAAACAGCGATCCCATATGATTGCGGTACTCTTCGCCGAAGCTCATCCCTAGCAATGATACATTGATATATGGACGATAAATTTGATTGTATAGTAATTGGTGGCGGTGTTGCAGGACTAGCAGCATCAATGATCCTCGCAAAAAATAATATGAAGTTTCTTCTTATAGAGCGTGGAGAATTTGCTGGTGCAAAAAACGTATCAGGAGGTGTTCTTTGGGGTAGCGATTTACATCGATTAGTGCCAAATTATTGGGAAGAAAATGATGGTGGCTGGGAACGATATATCAACCATCGTCGACTTACTTTTATGGATCAACAATCCACGTTTTCGCTTGATTTTAAATCCTCCCATTTTAATGTAGCGCCCTATTCTGGGGTAGTTGTTCTACGGTCAAAATTCGATAATTGGCTATCAGGAAAAGTCCAAGATGCTATTGATGCTAGTGATTATGCCATGGATTCTTTTATTGCCACCAATATTAAGGTGGACGAAGTAATGATGGAAAATGGAAAAGCAGTTGGTATTAAAACTGGTGAAGATGAATTTTATGCCGATTCGGTAATTATTGCTGAGGGTGTTAACAATTTACTCACACGCCAAGTCGGTCTGCAAGATAACTATGTGCCTGCTGATCATATGCTTACTGGCATTAAAGAAATCATCCGCTTTGATCAAAATGTATTAGAAAACAGATTTCAATTAAATGGTTTATCTGGGATGAGCAATGAATTTGTTGGTTGGGCTACAGACGGTGTTGAAGGTGGCGGGTTTCTTTACACCAACAGAGACACTATTTCATTGGGATTAGTACTTGGTATTAAAGATTTACGCGAGAAAAAGCGTAGCCCACACGATTTGCTAAATCATTTTAAATCACATCCTACCATATCGGATGCCATAAAAGGTGGAGAAATAGTCGAATACTCAGCACATGTAGTTTCATCTGGTGATGCCCGAGTAATGCCAAAACAATTGTATACCGATGGGGTACTTATAGCCGGAGAAGCCGCTAATTTATTGATGAATGCAGGTAAAGCTATTCAAGGTATGGATTATGCCATGCGTTCTGGGATCTTGGCAGCAGAAACCATCATCGAAGCAAAACAAAAAAATAATTTCAGTGCTACCACATTAAAGAATTATCGCACTAAAATGGATCAAAGTTATGTAATGAAAGACATAAAAAACTTCCAAGACGCTGTACATCTATTACATACCGATACCATGCAGAATAAAGTGCCGAACTTAGTTTGTGATTTTGGAAGACAATTCTTTACCATAAAAAACGAACCAACTCCTAAGTCCGAAAAAATGCTTCTTGGCGCAATAAAGAGACATGCATCCATTTGGGAACTTCTTAAATTAGGATTTAAAGCAAGAAAGAGCCTATGAAATTACTGAACCTATCTGAACGCCTTGGCTTGGTAAACTATAGAAACCAATCTAAATCTAACATAAAACCACATATTGTTGTGGATACCGATATTTGTAATTCGGGCTGCCCACATAAATGCACCACATGGGTGTGCCCAGCCAATTGCTACACCATGGACGAAGAAAACAAAGTGCATTTTCAAGTTGAAGATTGCATAGAATGCGGAACATGCATGTATGCATGTGATCAAGGCGCCGTTGATTGGAATTACCCTGATCCTGAAATCGGGCGCGGAGTGAATTGGAATTTTGGGTAATTAAAATCCTAGTTCCTGTAAATTCGTATCTTTAGTTGCCAATGGAATATCTTTCATAAGGGCAGTAGCAACAATAATTCTATCTGCAGGATCTTCTGGAAAATTTTCTGGTAATCGTTGTTGAGCTAAAATAACATCCACATCAATAGGCAGCACTACACATATTTTTTCATCGGTAGCTCTTCGAATCCAAGTTTCAAAATCTGGCAACAATTCAAGTTCACCTTGCTGGTGTAACAATTCTGCTTCCCAAATGCTTGCAGCTGAAATTACAATTTCACCGCTTACAGCTTTTTCATCCAGTATGGCTCTTTCAGAATCATCTAAATTTCCTTGTTCTAATAACCACCAAAGCCAAACGTGCGTGTCCAGTAAAATCATTTCTTACTAGTTTTAAAATTTAAAAATCCAGATTTTGAGGCAGTTATTTCCCCGATTTTACCCGTTTTTAAAGAGCTTCTAAACGAAGTTTTTAGCCCTGAACTAGTTTGCTCACTAGAATCTATACTATCCGCACTATGTAACTCTCGTTCCAAAGCTCTGATGAAAAGTTGTTTAAGAGATATTCCCTCTTCAACTGCTTTAATTTTTGCTTGTTTTAGTATGTGGTCGGGTAATTCTATTGTTGTGCGCATGTATACATTTTAACATATACACACATTTATGTCAAGTGTAAGAAAAGCTCTTTTTTTTACCCAATCAATGCATGATTTTTGTATTTTGGAAGCGGTTCCAAAAAAATAATCAAAGAGACTAGATGCAGAAAATAATTGATAACTCACTTTCATTTGAATTGAGTGAAGATCAAAGAATGATCAGAGATTCGGTTAAAGACTTTGTCGAAAGAAAGGTAGCCCCAAGCGTTTCAGATCGAGATCAATCCAAAAAATTTCCACATGAAATTATATCTGAACTTGGGGAAATGGGGATGCTGGGAATTTATCATAATGAACAATATGGAGGCGCTGGTTTTGACACTCTTAGTTTTTGTCTAGCAATTGAAGAAATTGCCCGTTGGGATGCATCCCTTGCGTTAACGGTAGCTTCTCATTCATCGCTAGGAACTGGACATATTGCAATAGCTGGCTCCCATGATCAAAAACTTAAATATATGCCAGAAATGTGTGCTGGCGTAAAATTAGGAGCTTGGTGTTTAACCGAACCAGGATCTGGTTCCGATG
>JAYPYN010000007.1:12576-20615 GCA_038154605.1 Balneolaceae bacterium | reverse complement strand
ATGCTTCTGGTATGAAAACAACCGCTATTAAAGATGGAAATAATTACATTTTAAATGGATCAAAAATATTTATCACACAGGGTTCTGTAGGTGATATTTATGTAGTATTAGCCAAAACCGACCCCTCAAAAGGCACCAAAGGTATAAGTGCGTTTATTGTAGAAAAAAATTGGGCGGGAGTTAAACCTGGTTTAGGAATGCATAAATTAGGAATGAACTCATCCGACACCACCGAAGTTGTGTTTGAAAATGTAGTAGTTCCAGCAGTGAATCTGTTAGGCAAAGAAGGAATGGGATTCATTGATACCATGAAAGTTTTAGATGGTGGGCGTGTAGGCATAGCCGCACTTTCGGTAGGCATTGCTCGTGGAGCACTAGAAGAATCTTTAAAATATGCAATGCAACGAAAGCAGTTCGGCTCTCCAATAGGAAACTTTCAATACATGGAAGGTAAATTAGTTGATATGGCTACCGAAATAGAAGCAGCCCGCTTACTAGTATGGAGATCGGCTTGGTTAAAAGACTTAGGCAAACCATATACCAAAGAAGCATCGATGGCAAAACTTTTTGCAAGCGAACTATCGGTTAAAGCAGCACTTGAAGCGGTTCAAATTCACGGTGGATATGGGTACACCAAAGAATATCATGTTGAACGGTTCTTACGCGATTCTAAACTTATGACAATAGGCGAAGGTACATCAGAGGTACAGCGTTTAGTAATTGCGAGAGAACTAAAAAAAACACTGTCATAATTTATAAAAAATCATATTCCTTAATAGCGAATTCAGCTATATTCATCAAAAATTTGAACTACCAAATATCATACAAGAATGGCTAAACATCTTTTCAATATCGAAGACGCTTTCCTTTTTGAATCCGACTTAAATGAGGAAGATCGACTAATTATGGAATCAGCTCGCGATTATGCACAAGCAAATCTTGAACCTCGTGCTCTAAAAGGTAATACCGAGGAATATTTCGATATGGGAATAGCCAAAGAAATGGGGGAAATGGGATTACTTGGTGTAAATATCCCCGAAGAATACGGCGGTGCTGGCGCAAGTTATACAGCTTATGGTTTGGTTGCCCGCGAAGTAGAACGTGTTGATTCTGGCTATCGCTCCTTCATGAGTGTTCAATCGTCTTTGGTTATGTATCCTATTTCAATATTTGGAACAGAAGCCCAAAAACAAAAATTTATACCACGCTTAGCTTCGGGTGAAATTATAGGTTGTTTTGGCCTTACTGAACCGGATCATGGATCAGATCCCGGATCAATGGTAACTACTGCTTTAAAAGTTGATGGTGGCTGGAAATTAAATGGCGCTAAAATGTGGATTACAAATTCCCCTATTGCTGATGTAGCTGTTGTTTGGGCTAAGGCGAAAGAATCCGCTAGCGATGAAGGTGTCATTCGTGGGTTTTTAGTAGAAAAAGGGATGAAAGGATTTAGTGCTCCTCATACAAAATTCAAAATGAGCCTTCGTGCTTCTGAAACTGGTGAATTAGTTTTTGATGATGTTTTCGTACCAGATGACAATGTTTTTCCAGATATAAAAGGTCTAAAAGGTCCATTTATGTGCCTAAACAGTGCGCGTTATGGGATCGCATGGGGAACTATTGGTGCCGCAGAATTTTGTTATCAAAGTGCCCGCCAATATGTATTAGACCGTAAACAATTTGGGAAACCACTCGCTGCTAACCAGCTTATCCAAACCAAACTTGCTAATATGCTAACTGACATTACCTCCATGCAGATGTTAGCATTTCGACTTGGACAACTTAAAGATGCTGGTCGAGACCATCCATCCATGACATCCCTCGCTAAAAGAAATAATTGTGGAAAAGCATTAGAAATCGCAAGAATATCTAGAGATATGCACGGTGGAAATGGAATCACAGGTGATTACCGTGTAATCCATCATATGGTAAATTTAGAATCCGTTAACACCTATGAAGGAACCTATGATATCCACGGCTTAATATTGGGTCGTGAGATTACAGGCATTCAATCTTTTACGCCTAAAGGGTAAATAACAAAATCATAGATAATTAAAAGCATGTAATATTAATTATTTATTTTTATAACACCAATAACCATTCCCTCATTGACAAATGAGTTGGATAACAAACTAATTATGAGCTCGCCATTTGTTTATGGAAATGGATTAAATATTTTTAAACAACTTTATGTAACATCTAACTCCCAAATAAATACTTACAAATTGACTTCTTTTTCGGATACCTTAGTTATGATAAAATTTAATTATTTTGTGCTAATATTCGTGTTTCTTTTTGCGAATCCAATAATTGCACAAAATTTCGATGTTAGTGAAACCGATATTACTTTTAATAGCGGACGCTACACGTTACATGGTCAATTAATTACCCCTAATAATGCAAAAAAAAATCCTGTTTTAATTTTTTTAGTAAAGGCAGGTGAAGAGGCATCCTACAAGACCGATTATAAAGACTTCCTTTTTGAATATTTTGAAAATGTATTTCTTAATGAGGGTATAGCCCTACTCTTTTTCGAAAAACGCGGCATCGGAAACTCAGAAGGAAAATGGCAACGTACAAATTTGTATGAGCGTGCTGTAGATACCAAAGCTGCAATTGATTTTTTAAAAACCCATCCTAAGATTGATTCTACAAAAATAGGTGTTATTGGACATAGAGAAGGAGGCTGGGTTGCACAGATTGTTGGAGATTATTACAGTGATGATGTAAAATTGGTAGCGTCTATTGGCACCTCTACCTACGATATAAATCTTACACTTACCAACAAGTATTACAGTACTAATTTATGCCAAAATATGTCGGATAAAATTGCTTTTGACCGTGCTACAAAAAAAGCTGTTTCAGATATAAACTGGGTATCTTGGTTTCCTTTAAAAAAACAATGGCGTGAATTAAGAGAAATGAGAAATTTCAATCCAATACCTCATATCTTAAATTTAGAAGTACCATCATTATTCATTTTCGGTCAAAATGATGCTCTTGTATACCCTGAATGGGCTCTTGGAGTAATAAGTGAAACTTTTAATAATGATTTACCAAGCTATTTCAAATTTTCTACGCTTTCAGGAGCAAATCAAGACTTAAAACAAGTTGAGATGTGTGCTACCGACGAAGAAATTAATAATGCGTCTTATTCTCAGGAATTAAAACCTATTTTAAAAACATGGATTTTAGATAATATTTGAAATTCCTTCTTACATTTCATTAATAGTTAATTACTTCCATTATTTGAATACAAATACTCAACTAAAATTATACTGCTGATTGTTTTCAAATTTAGTTAATACCAATACATTCGCTCAATTACATCTCCTTGCAAAATATTATCCACTACATCCATTCCTTCCACAACCTCACCAATTACTGTATAACGCCCATCTAGATGAGGTTTCCATTGATGCATTATGAAAAACTGACTTCCTTCAGTATCTACACCTGCACTTGCGATACCCACAATTCCACGATCATACATCGTTGAACTCGCCTCAGTAGGTACAACATAGTTAGGTCCTCCGTATCCATCTTGTGTCTCAATATCTCCGCCTTGTATCACAAAATTTGATATAACACGATGAAAAGGTTTGTTTTGATAGGCTCCTGCCGTCATTAAACTATCTATCCCAGCAATGGTTACAGGGGCTTTTTTAATGTCTAGTTTTAGTATAATCTTTCCTTTTTTTGTTTCTAAAACTAAATATGGATTCAAGGTTAATATAGCCACCTTATTCCAATCAGGTTGTCGAAATTTCCCTATCAAATTATCTATTTCATTAATTTCCCAGCCTTGATTTATCAAACTAATATTTAAGGCCTTATTTCCCTTCAAAGCCAATGAATCGATGTAAGGCTGCGCTTTTTCTCTGAATCTTGAATACATTACCTCTGATAGAGATTGAAATACTTCTATGTCCTCAGGCAAAGAAAAAGTAGCTAACATTTTTTCTAATTGTGGATAATCATCCATAGAAACAATGATGGAATCCATAAGTAGTGGCTTTATAGCTATGGTCATAGATCTGTCATTCATCCTAGCGATTTGAGGTACTAATTCACGCATCTCATCCACGCTTTCTAATCGGAATTTACTATTAGCATTAGGCCACCAATCAGCAAGGAACTGAATAGCATGCAATTTTTGGAGTCGATATTTTGATTTGATATCGCTGTGAAGCAAATCATACAATTGCGAAACTGTATATATTTTATCATATATGCGATACTTAAGAGTTTGAAGCGAGGGGTCGCTCCCTGCTAAACTGATAATCTCATCTTCATATCTTTTGGGGTTATGGATAGTATTAAATGCCTCCATCCTCACCAATGATTCACGATAATCGATTAACGCAATCTTATTCATTATATCGACAAATAAAATCTTTGCAACGTCAGGATGCCTTTGAATTGCCTGAAGTGTGGCTATCTGTACATTTGGATTTTTATGATTTAGTAGTGCATTTAAAATTACTTTGGAATATCTAGATGGAGGATTCTCTCCAATAGATTGAGCTATTTCAATTGCCAGTTGCACATTCATATTCTCATAATATTCAATTGGAAAATGCTGTAGAACTTTATCTAAATGATGTACCCCAAGAATTCTAACTAAACTTTGATTTCCCTCACTAGTGGTTGGGTAATAGTAAGCCCATTTATTTAACGCATAGTATTCTACCTCAGTCGTAAATTGTTTTCTAGCTCGGTAATAACCATATAAATAAGCTTGAGTTTTATAACCAAGTTTAGTGGCCAATGCCTTATCAATAAGTTGTTTCTCTTCTTTTACTGTAAGTTTTATGTCTTTAGACCGCGCTCCGGTGGCATGTGCTAGTTTATAATCGAAAGTAAGATTCCCTATTTCTTCTTGGGCAATAAGTAACTCAAAGGTTGTACGATTTCCAATTTTACTAAATAAATGCAATAACCCTTCTCTAAGCTTTGGCTCACTAGCCCATAATGAATGAAAATACTCTATGTGATTTTCATCAAAATCCTTAAACCATAATGATGCCCAAGCTTCCAACGTATTAGCATTAACAACTTTTTGAATCAAGTGATCTAGATCTTCAACAGATGTTTGGATGAGCGCTCTCCATGCATGCACTCGAATAAGAGAATCTGAATGGGATGTAAATTCCAAAATCTGAGTGCCATTTCTCTCAAAAATAGCTTGATAAAGCGACGGATACTCATTAACAATCAAACGATGTGTATCGGAAGTATATGACGAACATTGTATGAGTAAGAAAAGAAGAATACCAGATTTCAAGATTTTATACATATTTTATACACATTAATGGTTGACGTTCATATAAAAACTTCTTTTATTGCACATATTTCGCACATAAAATAATTTTAATCATGGATAATGCGCATTTGACAAGAAAACAACAGGAATTTTTTAGTTATATCGTTGATTATAAGAAAGAATTTGATGTTTGGCCTACTTATAGAGAAATAGCTGAGCACTTTGGGTTCAAATCACCTAATAGTGTTACCCAAAACATACAATCCTTATTAAAAAAAGGATACCTCATTAAAAAAAATGATGAGGAATATGATTTAGCTCCAAAAAATAAAAGTATATTTGTAAATGATGCAGATGAATCGGGGATTCCTATTCGTGGATTAATTGCAGCAGGATACCTCCAAGATGCAGTAGAAGCAAATTTGGGAAGCATTACAATGTCAACCCTTTTCCCAGACCTAGAAAAACTTTTTGCCCTACGAGTGTCTGGGTTTAGCATGAAAGACGCACAAATATATGATGGCGATTTTGTTTTATTGATGGATACAGAATTAAATAACGGAGATATTGGGGCTGTTTTATATAATGGAGAAACCACATTAAAACATATTTATTGGGATGAAAATGGTCTTCGACTAGAGGCTGCTAATGAAGACTATGATGATATTTTCATTGCACCTGACGTATTTGAAGAGGTTCGAATAATTGGTAAATACATTGGACATGTAAATCGACAGGGATTCCAAAGAGCTAGATCAAAAGTAGCGTAGTTTCTTTAAAATAAACTCACGCAAACACTACATTCTCTTTGATATATTTATAATCTTACCGTATCTTAGCAAGCTCTAAAAAATCGCAAAATTAAGAAATTAGAATATGTACGCGATCGTTAAAATTGGCGGACACCAATACAAGGTAGCACAAGATGAAACGTTGTTTGTTGACAAACAAACGGCTGATGGATCATCTCTCACTTTTGAGGATGTATTGTTAGTAAAAGATACTAATGGCGTTAAAATTGGTACTCCTACTGTTGAAGGAGCTGTAGTTAATGCTACTTTGTTGGAAGATGTGAAATCTGACAAAGTTTTAGTTTTCAAAAAGAAGAGAAGAAAAGGCTATCAAAAAATGAATGGACACCGTCAAGTTATGTCACAAATTAAAATTGATGGTATTTCTTTAGATGGATCTTCTACAAAAGTTTCAACATCAGTTAAAGAAGATCCTTCTACAGAAGTAAGTGAAACAAAAGATTTATCTGCAATGACAGTTGCAGAACTTAAAGCACTTGCAAAATCACGAGGCGTAGAAGGCTTTTCAAGCTTAAAAAAAGCTGAATTAATCGAAGCACTCAGCTAAATCAAAACTTAAAACAACTCTAGAAAATGGCACATAAGAAAGGTCAGGGTTCAACTAAAAACGGTAGAGATTCTGAAAGTAAACGACTTGGAGTGAAAAAATTTGGTGGAGAATTTGTACGAGCTGGCGGTATAATAGTCCGTCAACGTGGAACCAAATTTCACCCTGGATTAAATGTACAACGTGGTGGTGACGATACGCTTTTCGCCGTTGCTGATGGCCATGTATCATTTAGAGAAGCTAAAGGTGGTCGTAAATTTGTAAATGTAGAAGAAATTTCTGCATAACCTTACCAAACGATTTCTAACCCCTGCACATATAATATGTGCAGGGGTTTTTTTGTTTTATAATTTTATTTCAATTAGGATTAAATAGTTTCTAGTTTAACCTACATTTGGATTCATAAGATATAAATCGATTTTGTTTCTATACCTTAAGATTTTTGAATACACCTTATCTAAGAATGAACTAAACGAATAAATTTAGGTGGTGTAAAATGAAATTTCTCAAATTATATATCTCTAGCTTAGCTCAGATTTATTTGCTTCGGTATTGAACAAAAACTTACTTCTATTTAGAAACATCCTTCAACCATGGATCAACTACATCATCCACATAGTAAGTTTTATATTTAAATCGCTCCAAGAGTGAAGCCGCAGCAGATGCACGCGCACCAGACTTACAATGCACAATTACTGGTTTTTCTAAAGGAACTTCACCAATGCGATCTAATAACCTTGTATGCGCAATATTTATGGCTCCTTGTCCATGACCTTCGTTAAATTCTGTTTCCTTTCGCACATCCAACAGGGTGTAATCCCCAGTGGGTAACATTTCATCCACTTGATGAAAATCTATGGTATTAGTATGTACCAGTTCATGATTTATACATTTTAAATTGTGTGGGATGATAAATCCTTTAATGTTATCAAGACCAATACGAATTAAATCCAATACAGCTTCTTCAACTAAATCTTCTTCGATGATTAAATAGATGTCTTGATCAACATTTACATAAGAACCCACGATAGTATTGAATGTTTTATTCCATGTAGCTAAAATAGAGCCTTTTAAATGCCCCTCCATAAACTGTGTTCTGTCTCGCGTATCCACAACAATGGAATTTGAAGACTCAACCAACTCATTTATAGCTGAAATAGCAATCTTTTCCGGTTTTGGGATACTACCCAGTACCTTTGGTCCGTTTTTATTTTCTTTTTTCATCCTTGAAAAATACAATGGTGGTTCTGGCTGTCCATCAAGTATATAATCAATGAATTTTTTTTCCGTAATTGCAGATGCTATAGAAGAATTAAATTGTTGTTCATATCCAACTGTTGATTTAGGAACAGCCCCAAGTGCTTTACCACAAGCAGAGCCGGCACCATGGCCAGGCCAAAGCTGTAAATAGGCT
>JAYPYN010000007.1:10622-12566 GCA_038154605.1 Balneolaceae bacterium | reverse complement strand
CTTCTATACATTTCTTTAGCTGATACTTCCATGTCTCCAACTTTACCTGCGGCAGTTTCTAACAAATCGGGGCGGCCAACATCTCCAACAAAAACAAAATCACCAGACAGTACTCCCATTGGTTCATTAGTTGTCGCACCATCTGTTACTAAAAATATAATATGCTCTGGAGTATGCCCTGGGCTATGGATTGTGTTAAACTTAATGTTTCCAATGCTGAATTCATCTCCATCTTTTAAAAGTTGGTACTGATACGTACTATCTATTAAATATTCATACTTCCAGTCAGCATCGCCCTCATCAGAAACATATACTTTAACTCCTTTTTCCGCAAATTCTCTTACTCCCGAAAGATAATCGGCATGTATGTGTGTTTCAGCGACCGCAATAATTTTTAATCGATGTTTTTTCGCAAAATTTTCATAGCGTGCTATATCTCGCATTGGATCAATAATTATAGCTTCTCCGGACTGTTGGCATCCAATTAAATATGCGTATTGCGCTAACTTTTCTTCAAATATTTGTTTAAAAAACATCTCTAGGGTTTACATTACATGTTAAATTATAAGATAATACCTTGTTAAAGCTGTGTAAAACAAAATATATCTGAGATTAATCTTACTGCAATTACTTGTTAAAATCATACATGAGGATTTTTTCGACCATCGTGATTTGTAAATCCTTATATTTTCTTATGTTTATGCTGCAAAAATAAATCTTTCAAGTAACCATACTTTTTTTGGCTCCGGCCCTAATAATTTTTTGGGCAAGATCATGATCAACCGATATTTCATCTAGAGTGAGTATTGGTGCGTTTAAAAGCCAATCATTTACTATTTCATGAAAATTTTGGTCGATGTTATATATGGTGTATCCACCTAATTCTTCTAAAGCAGCGGCATTACTCAACTGTTCATACTGATTTTTAATTGGTATGGTGAGTAATTTTTTACCTAAATAAAGAGACTCAGAAGTTGTCTCAAAACCCGTTGATGAAATCACTCCAAGACAATTTTCAAAACTTTTTAAATAGGTATCTTTACCTATTGGGCGAACCCGAACATTATTTTTTTGGTATTCGTAGCTGCATGTCGGAGAAAATATATGCCACTGGATTTGAGTAACTTTGTTAAAAATTGAACATAAGGTTTCATGGTCGAATGCGGGAAGATATACCGTTACATGATCTCCAAGTGATGGATTCAAATCTTTGATCTGCTGGCGAATTATAGGGGGCTCAATAAAATCATCATATCTCAAATAGTGCGATCCTATTGGTGTAGTAAATGGTGCAAAATACCTGATTACGGCTTCTGATAACATAGATTTTTTGGCTGGTCTAGGAACTTTATTCGAAATAAATGAAGCTTGGTGACTGATGGCCACACAAGGAACACCTGCGTTATGTGCCGCCCATGCAGTAATTGGCTCAAAATCATTAACTACAAAATCATATTCCTGGACTGGAACCGAATGTAAATCTTTAAGAAATTTAAATGGTTGTAAATTTAATGCAGTATGGATGCCATCAATACTTCCTTTTTTATCATAGGTTAAACTTAACCCTCTTGCTTTATATCTTATCTCTCCATCTATGGATATATTATAATTATAGCCACTCATTAGCACATCCACCTCAGCAAGCTCTCTTAACTTCGGTAAAACTACTCGCGCACGGCTTATATGACCATGCCCTGTGCCTTGCACACCGTATAGTATTTTCATCCTAAAACGGAACTTAAATTAACTGAGATAGGATCAAATCTTGACTCTTTAATTTTGATGGTTGGTGCATATACATCCGTTTCATATCTGTATAAATTCCATTCACCACCGTAATACTCTAATGCTGTTAAATTCTCTACCCAATACCCAGAGTTAAGATATATTAATTAACCTTTTTCATTTTCATAACCTCTTATTTTTGGTTTATGAATGTGACCA
>JAYPYN010000007.1:5702-10612 GCA_038154605.1 Balneolaceae bacterium | reverse complement strand
TCGCTGTTATTTCAAAATCATCAATAAAACTAACTGCTTGTTTCACGCTATCTTTAATTTTTTTTGATAATGAAAATTTTCCATACCCGATCTTTTCAGAAATTTTATTAACACCTCTATTTAGCAATATCAATAATTCATAACCCCTACCTCCTAATTTTGCTAACCATTTTGAATGTTTCATGGTTACATCAAATATATCACCATGAAAAAACCAAACTTTTTCACCATTCATGGTTAAAACTAATTTATCTCTGATGAATAATGGACCTAATTGTAAGCTTGAAACTTTTCGGAGTATCTCATCATGATTACCAGTTAAATAATAGATATCCACTCCATTAGTCATCATATTTATTAATACTCTTATAACATGCATATGTGATTCAGGCCAATAATATTTCCTGAATTGCCACATATCTATAAAATCTCCATTCAATATTATTCGCTTTGGTTCTATTGAATTTAAATATTGAATAAGCTCAACTGCATGGCAGCCAATGGTTCCCAAATGTACATCCGAAATGACAACAGTATCTATTTTTCTTTTCATAGCTTAAATTTAATTGACTGAAAAATTCTAATTATTTTATTAAGCGATGATGGTCTAAATGTTAAAATTTTGTAACTAATTTTTTGAAACTCTTAGAGTTCAATTATAAAATACGTTTATGTATTGATTTTTTGTTTGGAGGATATTCTAACATCCATCACTAATTGTCCAAGTTTTAGATATATCAAAAGTTTCTTCACACACAATGAACTAAGCACTTACTTTCTGTCTTTTATATTCCCTTTAAATTATTGCATGACAAATAAGAGGTTCTCAAGCTTCTGCAAGAACAACATATTAAAAATATAAAATTCGGAGTTGTGGATATTGATGGTGTTCTTAGAGGGAAGTAACACCTATTAATTACTATAAATCCAATTTTTGAATAATAAGTCTCTTGAAAAATAATCGAAACCAGTTTTGTATTTAATTCGCTATTCTAACATACATCCACTCTAAAAAATAGAATAGAGCCACTCATAGTAAGCTTCTTTATAAATTATTTTCGAGGCTTTATTATTAATAAAAGTATTTTTTTCTTTCAATATAATTTGCATATTCAATGGTTAACATATAATTAATATTTAGCATATGAGAGTAAAAAATTTGATTACTAAGTTTATTTTATTATCTCTTCTTTTAACTTCTACTAACGTTATACTTCAAGCGCAATATCTCGAAGAATTTGAAAAAAAAGTTACTGAATTCACACTTGATAACGGACTACATTTCATAGTTATAGAAAGACATGATGCCCCAGTAGCTAGCTTCTATACTCAAGTTAACGTAGGAGGCATCGATGAACCGGTTGGGAATACTGGAATCGCCCATATTTTTGAACATCTTGCATTTAAAGGTGATTATTATGTGGGAACCACAAATTGGGAAGAAGAAAAAAAACTAATTGACAAAATGGATCAGGTGTATAAAGCATGGTTATACGAATCTTATGCCTCAAGTCCTGATACCACCCTTATGGCACAAAAATGGGCGGAATTTCAGAGTCTACAAGATGAGGCAAAGCAGTTCGTAAAAAACAATGAATTTTCTCAAATTATTGACAAGAGTGGTGGCGTTGGCATGAACGCTAGTACAAGTTGGGATTTCACGAATTATTTTTATAGTCTTCCATCAAATAAAGTTGAACTATGGTTTGCCTTGGAAGCTGGCAGGTTTATGCAACCTACTTACAGAGAATTTTATGTAGAAAAAGAAGTCGTTAGAGAGGAGCGCAGAATGAGAACTGAATCTAACCCTATAGGAAGATTAGTTGAAGACTTTTTTGCAGTTGCTTATTCTGCTCATCCTTAT
This sequence comes from Balneolaceae bacterium, assembly GCA_038154605.1. Taxonomy (GTDB): domain Bacteria; phylum Bacteroidota; class Rhodothermia; order Balneolales; family Balneolaceae; genus HXMU1420-13. The sequence goes on along the minus strand of JAYPYN010000007.1, from coordinate 8,748 downwards.
GGGCGACCGATAGTAGGATGGGACTCAGATATTACTGCATCTACCATAGAGGATGCAAAAGCCTTTTACGAGAAATACTATATTCCATCAAATATTACATTTGGTATAGCAGGTGATGTTGATCCAAAAAAAATAAAAAAATTGGCAAAAGAGTATTTTGGCGGAATGAAAGGTAAGGGTAAAATTGCACCACCTGTAACTACCATAGAACCGCCACAACGAGGGGAACGAAGGGTTACCATAGAAGGTAATTCGCAACCAGTTATTTTAATTGGCTATCATACTGTTGATGGGAACCATCCAGATTATGAACCCCTTATAGTTTTAGGTAGAATTTTGAGTACTGGGAGAACATCTATTTTATACAAAAAGCTTGTTGAAGAAGAGCAACTAGCCCTTCAAATTCAAAATGCGGAAGGAATTCCTGGAACAAGAGGTCCTGGACTTTTCCTCTCTTTATTAGTGCCAAATTCAGGTGTTGATTTAGACAGTCTAGAATATTCTGTATATGAGGAATTCGAAAACTTAAAAACAAATCCTATTACTCAAATACAGTTGGATAGAGTTAAAACTAACTTACGTGCTGGGATAATTAGAGGGCTTGGTAATAATACGGGATTAGCCTCACAATTTGTAAGTAATCACATATCAAGTGGTAGCTGGAAAGATATTTTTTATCAATTAGATAGATATGAAGAAGTATCTATCGAAGACGTGCAACGCGTTGCAAAAAAATATTTAGTCAAAAAAAATAGAACCGTCGCAAGGACAGAAAAAATTGAATCTTAAATGAATTTAATACCGAATATTATGAAACGATTTATTTTAACATTAAGCATATTTATGTTTTCAATTTCTGCCTTTGCTCAGAAGAAATATGATGAAATTACGTATCCAAAACTAAATAAATTCACTAAATCTAAAGTGGAAACATTTACTTTGGACAATGGAATTACATTCTTCTTACTGGAAGATAAAGAACTACCTCTTATCCGAGTTAATGTAACCGTGCGTACGGGTAGCCTTTTAGAACCTGTAGAGAAAACTGGGTTGGCGTCACTAACAGGTCGAGTTATGAGAGAAGGTGGATCCGTGAATTATCCATCAGATGAACTAAATACTTTATTGGAAGATAAAGCTGCTTTTATGAGTACATTTATTGGAATGAGCTCTGGTAGTGCTAGTATGAATTTATTAAAAGAAAACTTTGATGAGCTACTACCCGTATTTATTGATTTGATTGAAAATCCTGCCTTTCCAGAGGATAAATTTGAACTCGCTAAAACTCAATCTCGATCTTCAATATCTCGAAGAAATGACGATCAGCAAGGTATAGCATCAAGAGAATTCTTCAAACTTTTATATGGAGAAAACACCCCTTATACCAGTCAAATTGAACATGCAACACTCGACGCAATTTCAAGAGATGATTTAGTTGAATTCCATAAAAAAGCATTTGTTGGGAAAAATTTAACCATAGGGGTAATTGGTGATTTTAACACCCGTACAATGAAGAAAAAACTTAAAAAAGCATTTGGTAGCATAGAGGCTGGCTCTAAAACAACTCTAGAATATCCAGAAGTTACTTATGATTATACCTCATCTATAAATTTAATTGACAAAACTGATGTAAACCAAAGTTTTATATTTCTTGGGCATATTGGTGGTTTAAGAGAAAACCCAGACTATGCTGCACTTCAACTAATGAACGAGATACTCAGTGGTGGGTTTTCTGGACGTTTACTCCAGTCTGTGCGTTCTGATTTGGGATTGGCTTACTCAGTATTTGGAGCATACACAAGTAATATAAATTACCCAGGTATCTTTTACACAGGTGTGATGACCAAAAGCTCTACAAATTCAGAAGCCATTGATGCCATGTTAGTTGAAGTTGAAAAACTTCAAAATGAAGCCGTTAGTGACGAAGAATTAGAGGAAGCAAAAGAACGAATTCTTAATTCTTTAATCTTCAGATACGATAGTAAAAACAAAATTCTTAGTGAACGCATTAATTACGAGTACAATAACTTGCCACCAGATTTTTTCGATAAATATGTGGAGGAATTGAAAATAGTTTCTTCTGAAGATATTCAGAGAGTTGCAAAAAAATATATAAAACCAAATAAAGTTCAGATTTTAGTAGTTGGGAATGCTGCTGAAATTGGAGATCAGCTCGATAAATATGGTAAAGTGAATATTATTGATATTACTATCCCACAACCTGTTTCAGATGAGGAAGTTATTTCAGGGGATGCAAATGCAGGTAAAGTTTTGTTAAAAAAAATGGCTGAAGCTATTATAACCCCGGGTGTAAATTTTTCAGAGATTACGTCAAAAGCTAAAACAACTCAGAATACACCGATGGGTAGCATAGAAATTGAAAGTGAATCAACTATAAATTTTCTAGAAGTTTCTATGACAGCAAACGTTGTAACTCCTCAAGGTAATATGACTATGGAACTAAAAAATGGTTCTGGTAAAATGAAAATGATGTGGCAGGAACAACCTTTACCACCTATGATGGTTAAACCTATGATTGATGAGATCAAAAATAGTTTTATAAATATTGCTCTAACCTATGAAAACCTTACTGCAGAATATATTGGATCAGAAAATGTTGATGGAACAGAATATGAAGTAATTAAATTTGTGGGCGAAACATCAATCACTTTTTTAGTTAACAAAGAAACATACCTTCCGTTTCTATCTAGAAAAAATGAATTAAATCAACAAACTGGAACATTTACGCTTGTTGAAACTAAGTATTCTAATTGGACCTACGTTGATGGTATTAATTATGCATTTACAACAAGAGCCTATATAGAGGGCGAAATAGCATCAGAAATCATAGTAGAATCTATTTCATTAAAATAAAAGCATATTTATTTTTACGAGCCGATATTCTTTGTATCGGCTTTTTTTGTTTATTGTATTTGATACCGTTTGCACATTAGTTTGAACCAAGCACTTACTTTCTGTCTTTTATATATTCCCTAAAAAATTATTGCATGACTAAAAAAGAGGTTCTTAAGCTTCTACAAGAGCA
>JAYPYN010000007.1:3399-5692 GCA_038154605.1 Balneolaceae bacterium | reverse complement strand
ATATAAAAAATATAAAATTCGGAGTTGTAGATATTGATGGTGTTCTTAGGGGGAAAATCATCAGTACAAAAAAATTTTTAAAAGCTTTAGAAGATGATATTGGGTTCTGTAATGTAATTTTCGGTTGGGATGTAAATGACCAATGCTACCAAAATTCCCACGTTTCTGGTTGGCATACTGGCTACCCCGACTCTTTTGCATCCATCGATATAACTACATATCGAGCCATACCTTGGGAAAACAATAAACCTTTCTTTTTAGCTGATTTTGAAAACTCCAAAGAGTTAACTTCCGTATGTCCTCGTACTTTATTAAAAAAAATACGCCAAGAAGCCATAGAACTTGGATACTTACCAAAATTCTCTGCAGAATTTGAGTGGTTTAATTTTGCCGAATCACCTAATTCATTAAACGATAAAAACCATCAAAACCCAACACCTATTTCACCAGGTATGTTTGGGTATTCCATCTTAAGAGTCTCCCAATTTTCAGAATACATTAATCAACTTTGGGATGATTTATACGAATTTGGGATCCCTCTCGAAGGCATTCATACCGAAACTGGTAGCGGGGTGTATGAAGCAGCTATCAGTTATGATGATGTTTTATTATCTGCTGATCGGGCTTCGCTTTTTAAAACTGCGGTAAAAGAAATTGCCTCTCAATATGATATGATGGCAAGCTTTATGGCAAAATGGACATCCAAGTTACCGGGATGTAGTGGTCATATTCATCAGAGTTTGTGGGATGAACATGGCACCAATCTATTTTTTGACAAGACATCTCATTCAAATATTAGTAAAACAATGCAGCATTTTATTGCTGGTCAATTAACTTGTTTGCCTTTTATCTTACCCTTGTTTGCCCCTACCATCAACAGTTACAAAAGATATGTTGAGGGCTCATGGTCACCCACAAGCATTGGATGGGGAATCGAAAACAGAACAACTGCACTTAGAGTAATTAATCGAAATGCAGATTCAATGAGAGTGGAGCATCGTGTTGCTGGCGCCGATGCCAATCCTTACCTTTCGATGGCGGCTGCATTAGCGTCTGGCTTATATGGCATAAAACATCAATTATCTTTGGATTTAAAACCAACAGATGGAAATCAATATGAGAATAAAAATGCTGAACCTTTTCCTATTGATTTAGCTGCCGCCACAAAAAAAATGAAATGCTCGGAGATTCCTACAGAGTTATTTGGCGAAGATTTTGTTGATCATTTTATTCGAACTCGTGAATGGGAATGGTTGCAATATCAAGATTCGGAAGAAGGTTGGGAAATGAAGCGTTATTTTGAAATTATATAAACCATAATAAATGACTTTTATAGATTTTAACGATATAGTCAGTAAAGCCTGGAAAGCCTATGATTCGTCTCGTGAGATAGCTCAAATTGAAGATATTAGTGCAAAAGTATCTACAAACCATGTATACAGAATTACGCTAAAGGATCGAAATTTCGTGGTAGCAAAGCTTTCCTATTTTGGTAAATATGAACATTTTGTGGAAGATCATGCCATTATTAATGCTATGGCAAATAATCTGCCCGAACCATTTGAAAATTTTCTTGCTCGTTCTTTATTTAAAGGTTCAGAGTTATTTGTATATCGGTATAATACTGAGTTAATTGATGCATGGGTAATATTTTACCGGCCTGTAAAAATCCTGAATAAGTTACCTAGAAAACTTACCCCTCATCACATTGCTAATTTGGGTTTAGAAACGGCTCGATTTCATGAAGCCTGTAGAACTATTAAAAATAGTCTTCCAGAATCATCAAAATCTATGTTAGTAGATATAGACGGTCTCGAAAAAATGTTGCAAACCGAAGAAGGGAAGTTTCAGTTTCGAGGGCATATTGATTTGATTTATAACCATTGTGAAGCTTTTCGCTCTAATTATATAGCATTAGATGCTGATTCTTTAGATGCGATCCCCGTATTCGTAGATTGGAACATAGGAAATTTCTCTGTAACTGATGATCTACAGCTTTTCTCTAGATGGGATTACGACTGGTTTCGTATGAGCTCTCGGATCATGGATTTTTATTTCTTTAGCAGGGTTGTATCTGAGGTAGGTGATCGTACAGTTTTTACTTATAATATTGATGTACTGATGCAAGAACGATTTCTTTTATATTTAGAATCGTATCACAAAAGAAACCCTTTAACCGAACAAGAAATTCTTTTACTTAAAGAATGCTATCGGTTTTTCCTTCTTACTTATGTTATTAAATATGGAAGCTATTTTTTCCATGAAATTTTTGCTACAAAATTACAGAAATAAA
>JAYPYN010000007.1:0-3389 GCA_038154605.1 Balneolaceae bacterium | reverse complement strand
CTAATAAGAAATAACCTGAGAAGATTTATACACTAATAAGAGACCACCGTACGCTATCCCTACAAGGCAATACATAGCATGAATAGACCAAAATCCAAATCCTATTACAGGAGGAAAGAAACTCTAGAAACTCATTTACCTTCTATTGATAAAAAATTTAACCCAAACATTATTCTTAAAGCCTTAAATCTTTGATATGTCATATCCTTCATTTTTTGATATTGCTAACGATTTTAAAGTCATCATGCTAGATTCTTATGGTGTGGTAAAAAATCATAAAGGGCTAATACATGGTATTGAAAAAACAATACAATGGATAAAAAGTGAAGGAAAGATTTTTCGCTTAATGACAAATGACGCCTCTAGAAGTAGACAACAACAACAACAAAGTTTGGCTAGTCTTGGACTTACAAATATTGAACTTCATGAGATAGTTACCTCTGGTATGATGGCCAAACACTTTCTAAAACAAAAAATTAAATCTGGGAAAATTGCATATTTAGGTACAGAAAATTCCGCCGAATACATCCTACAATCTGGCTTAGAACATATCTCCGTTCGTGATATCGACATAAATAATCTTGAAGAAATTTCTGCATTTGTTTTCCTGGATGATGAAGGTTTTGATTGGAATACGGATATAAATAAGACTGTTAACATACTCCGAAAGAAAACAATGCCGGTAATTTTAGCTAACTCTGATAAGTTTTATCCTGTTTCTAATAATGATGTAGCTGTAGCAACAGGGGGTATCGCTAAATTGATAGAATCTATGTTAAATCGAAAATTTATACATTTTGGAAAACCTGATTCCCAAATGTTTATGTATGCTTATGAACGACTTACCGATCGTTTAGGTGAGATTGACAAAAAAGATATCCTTATGGTTGGAGATACATTAGAAACGGATATTCTTGGAGGAAATAAATTTGGTGTACAAACCATGTTGGTATTATCGGGAAATACTAGAGCAGAAAACGCAGAACTCCTCATTAAATCCAAAGGAATTATTCCTGATTTTATCTGCAAATCTGTAACTGATTAAATTTATTTATAATAAAAGAAACCGAGAAATGAAGTCCTTAGGTAAGGTCTTGCAGATAAGATTTCCTTATTGCTTCTTTATCAAGACTTCTAATACTTCAGCTCTTCATATTCAGCCAGTGGAATACATGAGCACATCAAATTTCTATCTCCATAAGCATCATCAACTCTAGATACGCTTGGCCAAAATTTATTATAGCGTAAATATTGGAGTGGAAATACTGCTTTTTCAACAGAATATGGGCGATCCCAATGTTCAGTTACCGTTACTCTCATAGTATGTGGCGCATGTTTAAGAACATTATTTTCACGATCTGCTACGCCTTGTTCAATCTCAGAGATTTCAGTTCTAATTCCAATCATAGCCTCACAAAAGCGATCTAATTCTTCTTTACTTTCACTTTCAGTTGGTTCAATCATTAGTGTTCCTGGTACTGGGAAACTCATTGTGGGCGCATGAAAACCATAATCCATTAAACGTTTCGCAACATCAACCGATTCGATATTAGCCGTTTGTTTAAAAGGACGAAGATCAATAATAAATTCATGGGCAGATCGACCTGTTTTTCCTGTATAGAGTACAGGGTAATGGTTTTTGAGCCTATCTTTTATATAATTGGCATTTAAAATTGCTTTTTTAGTCGCATTAGTCAACCCATTTTCACCCATCATTCTTATGTAAGCATAAGAAATGGTTAAAATACTAGCACTACCAAATGGAGCTGACGAGATTGCAGTAATTGCTTCATCACCACCAGTCTTAATTAAAGTATGCCCTGAAAGAAATGGAGTTAAATGTTTAGCAACACCTATTGGTCCCATTCCTGGGCCACCTCCACCATGCGGTATACAAAAAGTTTTATGCAAATTAAGATGGCAAACATCCGCTCCAATCTCTCCTGGGCTTGTCAATCCAACCTGAGCATTCATATTGGCGCCATCCATATACACTTGCCCACCGTGCTGGTGAATTAATGCACAAAAATCCTTCACTTTATGTTCAAAAACTCCGTGAGTGGACGGATATGTAATCATCAATGCCGCTAATCGATCGCTATATTTTTCTACTTTTTCGGTAAGATCTTCACTTGAAATATTACCATGCTTATCTGTAGCCACAACCACAACTTCCATTCCAGCCATTACGGCACTTGCTGGGTTGGTACCGTGCGCCGATGCTGGAATAATAGCCACATTTCTATGATGATCGCCTCTACTTTGATGGTAGGCACGAATCGTCATTAAACCTGCATACTCACCTTGAGCGCCAGAATTAGGCTGTAGGGAAATCGAATCAAATCCCGTTATTTCAGATAACCAATCAATAAGCTGTTCAAACATCTCATGATATCCTTTAGCTTGATTAACTGGTGCAAATGGATGTATCTGCCCAAATTCTGGCCATGTTACAGGAATCATCTCCGTAGTGGCGTTTAATTTCATATTACATGACCCTAGAGATATCATAGAATGTACTAAAGACAGATCTTTAGTTTCTAGATATTTCATGTATCTAAGTAATTCATGCTCTGTACGATATAATCCAAATACGGAATGCAACATAAAATCAGATGTTCGCGATAATGATTCGGGTAAACATACTTCTATATTGTTTGATTCGACATCTACATCAAAAGAGTTATCTATACCTAACGTTTTTGAAAAAATATTCAAAACGTTCTTAACATCCTCCAGTTCCTTGGCTTCATCAAATGATATTCCAACGCGCCCGTCTTTAAAGTAACGGAAGTTTACTTGGCTTTCTTCGGCCACCAATTTTAGCTTTTTGGGATCAATTTTTACCGTTAAGGTATCAAAAAAAGTCTCATTGTGTACTTCTACACCCAGTTTTTCTAATCCTGATTTTGTTAACAGAGTAAGCCCATAAATTTTCGAAGCTATGCGCCTCAACCCATCAGGACCGTGATACACACCGTACATTCCTGCCATTACGGCTAGTAATACCTGAGCCGTACATATGTTAGAAGTTGCTTTTTCTCTTCGAATATGTTGTTCTCTTGTTTGGAGTGCCATTCTATAGGCAGGTTTTCCTTCAGCATCTTGGGTTACTCCAATAATTCGACCTGGAATCTGTCTTTTATAGAGCTCTCTTGTTGCAAAATATGCCGCATGCGGACCTCCATATCCCATAGGCACACCAAAACGTTGGGTTGTACCAACAACAGCATCTGCTCCCATTTCTCCAGGAGGCGTAAGTAAAGTTAAACTTAATAGATCTGCTGCAACAACCACGTGTACATTATGTTCGTGTGCTGCTGCAATCAAATTTGAATAGTTTTCTACAGAACCATCTGTAGCAGGATACTGAAGTAACACTCCAAACA
>JAYPYN010000006.1:18141-34247 GCA_038154605.1 Balneolaceae bacterium | reverse complement strand
TGTAAAAATTACCAAAGAAAAGTATGTTGGCTTTTTTTTCTCTAACATCCTTCAACGTAATCAGTGACTTACTAACTCTTGGTATGGCTGATAGTACCGCAAAAATTAAAGATCCTAGACATGTTAATAAAAGAACAGCCGTAGGTATAAGTAACCAAGGATTAGAATCAATTTTTGGTGAGATAGATGCTATTATTATTGAGATTATAATCCCATTAATAGAAATCATGATATTCGATTTATTATCTGCAATAGCACTTAATTCAATGTGTGTCCTATAAGAGGTTCTAAACATATCCGAGATGCCTCGGTTAGCAGAACCAATTTTTTTCTTATTCTTTTTTTCGATTCGTTCTTCTTTCATACTTTATAATTTAAAGACCACAATATATAAACTGCCCAACCAATATTTACATATTAACCATATAAATATGAGTTTTATGTATTTAAAATATTCTAATTAAAATTTAATTTTAAAAAATCTAATTTATTCTAACTATCAATAAATTATTGAATTAAATATGAAAAATATTTGCATCGTTTTTGCATTATTCCTTTATGGGTCAACTTGTCTTTTAGCACAGTCTAATTTCGAGGAAATAACTATAAAAAATAATTTGGGTGGATATCAATTTTATCAAGGCGAGAATAGGTTGAGTGTAAATGAACTCGCCAAGACTTTAAAAACTAATTCAATAGCATATAAACAGTTTCAATCAGGTCAAAATAGCTACAGAGCATCCATGATTTTTGGTACTGTTGGAGGATTTTTAATTGGATATCCAATTGGAACTATGTTAGGAGGTGGGGAGCCTAATTGGACTTTAGCGGGAGTTGGTGTAGGTTTAGCAGTAATTTCTATACCATTTACAAATAATTTTAAAAAGAACGTACATAGAGCTGTTGACACTTATAACCAAAACCTTCAATCGAACACTATTTTAGAGCAGAGTGAATTACAGTTCGCAATAACAGGAAATGGATTTTTAATAAAGTTTCATTATTAGAGTGGCCTTTTTATCCATCGCTTATCTAATTTATCAATTTTAGTTTCTTGAACAATTACTTATATAAAAAATCTAAACTTGCTTTTAAAAAGCACCCATTTAATAATTAATTTTCTTTCAAATTAGGGGATAAGCCGATCAAGCTTACCCCCTGAGGGATTTATGGAGTTTAATTACTATTTAGAAACCGTTTTAAATAGTTTTTATTTTGTTTGAGTGCCAATTTTTTTTGCAAGTACTCCTAATTGCTCCAATTCCTCAGGGCTTAATACCTCAAATTCTTTCACGATTTTATCTAAGTGTTTAGGAAAAAAATCTTCAATAAATAATGCACCATGTTCGGTTAAACTTATAATGGATGCTCTTCCATCTTTAGGATCTTTATTTCTTTGAACAAAGCCATTTTTGCATAAATTATCGATCACCATAGTGATATTCCCGCCACTTTTTAGCAATCGTTCGCCCAGCTCTTTTTGATTTTGAGGCCCAATGTGTAGTAATGATTCTAACACCCCAAACTGGCTTATTGTTAAATTATTTTCAGATAAATGACTATTTAAGCGGTTATTTAGGCTTTCAGTTGCACGCATCATCTTGATGAATGTATTCAACGTCTGGACTTCATTATCCTTTCCTGTGTAATGAGTTGGCATTTTATCGTTTAACTTATCTTTTCACATTAAACAAATATTCGGCATTAGAGTCAAAGCTTATAGGTCATATATTACAGAAACTGGGGCATGATCAGAAATATCCCAATCTCTTTCGATGTATGCTTCTGTAGCTTTTTTTGCAATCTCTGAAGTCCCCATTTGGTAATCGATTCTCCATCCTTTATTCTTACCCTTTGATCCGGCGCGATAGCTCCACCAACTATATATATCTTTTTTTTGTGGATGAATGTTTCTGAATACATCTTCAAAGCCTGAGTTTATAAACTCGCTTACCCACTGCCGCTCTTCTGGTAAAAACCCCGATGTTTTATGTTGCTTATCTGGATTATGGATATCTATATCTAAATGGCAAATGTTGAAATCTCCACATATAATGGTTGGTTTGGAATCTCCAATAAATTGCGTTGCCCAAAGAATAAATGCATCTAAAAACTTCATTTTTGCTTCTTGGCGAGCGTCCCCTGTTGTTCCACTAGGAAAGTACGCAGAAACCACTCTATAAGCTTCAAATTCCGCCGTAATAACTCTTCCTTCAGCATCAATCCAATCAATGCCCATTCCAACAGTTATGTTAAGGGCTTCACTTTTACTAAAAATTGCAACTCCTGAATATCCTTTCTTCTCTGCAGATACTATGTATTGATAATAATCTAGCTCTTTGATTTCTTCTGGCAATTGTGATTCTTGAGCCCTCAATTCCTGAATGCAAACAATATTTGGGTTTGATTGTTTGATCCAATCGATAAAGCCTTTTTTATGTGCTGCCCTAACTCCATTAATGTTGTAGGAACTTATTTTAAGCATCATACACCTTTCAGGATTGCGTATCTACGCTTACCAACTTTAAGTACTTTTTCTGCTCCAGAATTAATAGAAATTTGCATTCCAAAATCTGTCACCTTTTCACCATCAATACTCACACCACCTTGTTTTATCAATCTTTTAGTCTCTGCATTACTAGGAGAGAAATTAAGAGCAGAAACAATTTGGATAATGGTTTTTGAATCATTCATTTCAAATAGAGGTGCATCATCAGGCACTTTCTTATTTATTACCGTTTGTTCAAAATGATTTCTTGCCTGTTTTGCCTGCTCTGCTCCATGATATAATTTGGTAATAGCAAAGGCTAAGTCATGTTTTGCATTTCTAGGGTCTGTTACAACTTTTTCAGCAATTTTTGGTAATTCACTAGTTGAAATATCTGTTACTAATTCAAAGTACGTGTAGATTAATTCATCTGGTATGGAGAGAGATTTGCCGTACATATCGTTTGGGTTTTCATCAATCCCAATATAATTATCGTACGATTTCGACATTTTTGCAGAACCATCGGTTCCAACAAGTAGTGGCATCATTAAAGCCACTTGTGGGTTTTGTCCTACATCTTTTTGTAGTTGCCTACCCACCAATAGATTAAATTTTTGATCTGTACCCCCCAATTCAATATCTGAATGTAGATAAACAGAATCTTGTCCCTGAGCCAAAGGGTATAAAAATTCGTGTAATGAAATTGATTCGTTATTACTAAATCGTTTCGAAAAGTCGTCTCGTTCTATCATTCTTGCAACGGTGGTTTTTGATGTGAGTTTAATCACATCCATAAAACTTAGTGGTCCAAGCCAATCATTGTTATTTACCAATGTCAGCGTATCAGAATTAAGAATTTTAGCAGCTTGTTCAATATAGGTTTTCGCATTTTCTTCTACTTCCTCTGGTGTAAGCGCTGGGCGGGTAGAATTTTGCCCCGTTGGATCGCCAATCATGGCAGTGAAACCTCCAATGATAAGAATTGCTTCATGGCCTAAATCTTGAAACTGTCGTAATTTTCTTAGAATTACGGAATGGCCTAAATGCAAATCTGGGCGAGTAGGGTCAACGCCTAATTTTACTTTAAGAGGTTTATTTGTTTTAAAAGAAGTAGTTAATTTTTCAACGAGTTCGCTTTCAGGAACAATTTCAATTGTCCCTCTTTTTATAATTTGAAGCTGCTCTTCGACGGGCAGAAATGTCATTTTTTAATTGTCGTTTAAAAATGGTAGGTTTTCAATTGGGTTATAATTCTTCAAGTTTTCTTGAATCGTTTGGGTAAAATCTTCTGCACCGGGATATATAATTGCTACAGCATTATAAACCCACGGTCCCACATAGATAATGTAAGGATATAAAAAAGATTCATTTCTAGTTTCTTCTTTTGGAATATTAAATCCCGCAGCTAGCAATAAAATTGTACTTACTATAATTCCGCTTTTTAAAAGTCCAAAAATAGCGCCTGCTACTCTATTTACGGTGCCAAGTTTTACAGCTTTAAGAAATTCTTTGGTTAAGTAACCTATAATGGCGACCACTGTTAAAGTGCCAATAAAAAGGATTATCGAAGATATGAATGGTATGTATGTTGATGCATCTTCCTCAAAAAACGGTTTAATTAATACTGATAATACATCCATATAATTAAAGGTTAAAAATATGGCTAAACTAATTCCTACAATATTTAAGATCTCTTTAACGATACCATTAACCGCTCCTTTGTACATGAAATACAATAACGGTATCGCAATTATAAAATCTAAAATATGCATATTAGCCGGCTAAGCTTTCTTTTACAATTTTGCTTACTAGTGCACCATCAGCCTTTCCACGAAGTTCACCCATTAAAGGCCCCATTACCTTTCCCATATCTTGTGGACCAGAAGCGCCAACAACATTAATTTTATTCATAACAATCTTTCTTACCTCTTCTTCACTCATCATTTCAGGTAAATATGCTTCAATTATTGCTAACTCAACTTCCTCGTTGGCAACTAAATCGGTACGCCCGCCTTTAGTAAATTGATCGATCGATTCCTTTCGTTGTTTAGCTGCCTTGGTTATAACTTGTATCGCAGCTTGATCAGATAGTGAACCTTCGCCGCCTTTTCGTTCGGCAATTTCAGCCTCCATTAATTTAGCTTTTAATGATCTAAGCACCCGTAATTTGTCTTGATCTTTAGCTTTCATTGCTTCTTTTAAATCTGAAAATATTTTTTCTTTTACCAGCATAGTTTTAAAATGTTTTGATATTTGGAAAATAAGCAAAAAAAAAGGTTACACAATTGGCATGTGTAACCTTAAAATTTATCTAATAAAGATCACTTATGCTTTAGTCTTAGCAATGAAATCTTTTACGTTTTCCTGATCGATCATAGTTTCTTGGTACGAATATTTGCCATTAGCATTTTTTGTAGAAATCACAACCTTAGCCATTTTTCTAGCAGATGCTTTTGCTTGTAACGCTTCTGAACCGAATACTTGTTTCTTAGCCATTTATCTAATTATTTAATTTCTTTGTGAACGGTATGTTTTCTTAGAACAGGATTATATTTTTTTAACTCCATTCTTTCTGTTTGCGTACGTCTATTTTTTGTGGTTACGTACCTAGAAGAACCTGGTTTTTCTGTGCACTCTAAAATCACTTGTACTCTATTACCTTTTGCCATGATTTATACGTGTTTTAAAAGTGTTCCTTTTTCTTTCGCTTCTTTTAATACAGCCATAATCCCTTTCTTATTGATGGTGCGTATAGTTTTTGCAGTAACCTTAAGGGTAACCCATCTGTCTTCTTCTGGGATGTAGAAGCGTCTTTTTTGTAAATTTAAGTGAAACCTATGTTTCGTTTTGTTATTGGCTTTTGATGATCGGTAACCGTTCATCGCTTTTCTGCCTGTAATATCGTCTCTTCGCGACATTGATCTTTCATTTCGATTTTCGGATAGACACCAAAGATAAAGCTTTTTATTCAGAATTCAATCTCCAAAACGCTTAAAAATTCTATTTTTTTAAGTTTTCCACTAGTTTGGCTATTTATCCACATTAAAACTATAATCGAAACCCTCTAAATTTTGTTTCTTACTTACAATCTCGGCTTTTATTAATATTAATGCTTGCTCTTTTTGTTTTTGCCTGTAATAGCGCTATTTTCTAACGTTAAAACACTCATTTTTTAAAGCTATCACCCATCTTTTATGGCAGATAATAAAAAAACTGACTACAAGGCGTCGAATATACAGGTTTTAGAAGGTCTTGAAGCAGTTAGAAAGCGACCAGCTATGTATATCGGGGATACTGGTCAACGCGGACTTCACCACTTAATTAACGAAGTTGTAGATAATTCCATCGATGAAGCCTTAGCTGGGCATTGCGATCATATTATCGTACAAATAAATAAAGACGGATCCATGACTATTGAAGATAATGGGCGTGGCATTCCGGTTGACATGCACCCAAAACTTGGAATCCCTGCTGTAGAGGTAGTGCTAACTAAACTCCATGCCGGCGGGAAATTCGATAAAGATACCTATAAGGTGTCTGGTGGCTTGCACGGCGTGGGTGTGAGTTGTGTGAACGCCTTGGCCACTTGGTTTAAAGCTGAAATCCATCGCGGTGGAAAAATCCATACCATGGGATTTGAAAAAGGAATTACAAGTGAGAAATTAAAAGTCATCGGTTCTACTAAAAAAAGAGGAACCGTCATAAAATTTCTTCCTGACCCTACTATTTTTACTCAAACAGTAGAATTCAAATTCAATATCATTGCGGAGCGAATGAGAGAATTGGCCTTCCTTAACCCGGAGGTAACTATTGAACTTATCGATGAGAGGGAAGAAGATGAGAGCCTAGGGAAAGAAATTTATCACTATGAAGGTGGTTTAAGGGATTTTGTTAAATATCTAGACGAAGCTAGAGATTCGTCCATGCCGTCCCCTATCTATATAGAAGGAGAAATCGAGGGCGTACCCGTAGCACTAGCTATGCAATACAATAGTAGCTACTCAGAAAACGTGCATTCGTACGTTAATAATATTAATACTCGGGAAGGCGGTACTCATGTATCAGGATTTAGGAGAGCATTGACTCGTTCTTTAAAAAATTATGCTGATAAAAATAACATCATAAAGTCGAATTCTAAGGTATCCATATCTGGTGAAGATTTTCGTGAAGGGTTAACAGCTGTTTTGTCCGTTAAAGTTGCCGAGCCACAGTTCGAAGGGCAAACCAAAACAAAATTGGGCAATTCTGAAGTACAGAGTGCAGTCGAAATTACAGTGTATGACCAACTGAATGAATACTTGGAGCAAAATCCGAAGATTGCAAAAAAAGTAATCGAAAAGGTGGTACTTGCTGCGGAAGCACGCGAAGCAGCTCGAAAAGCACGCCAATTAGTTCAACGAAAAAGTGTGATGAGTGGGGGGGGGCTACCAGGTAAACTTGCCGATTGTTCCATCAAAGAACCTGAGCATTGCGAAATTTACTTAGTGGAGGGTGATTCTGCAGGTGGATCGGCAAAAATGGGTAGAAATCGAAGTTTCCAAGCAATTCTACCCCTTCGTGGAAAAATATTGAATGTAGAAAAGGCAAAAATCAATAAAATTCTCGAAAACCGCGAAATACAAGCAATGATCACAGCACTAGGATCTGGTGTAGGGCATGCGGAAGAAGAGTTTGAACTCGAAAAACTACGCTATCATAAAATTATTATTATGACGGATGCCGATGTGGACGGTTCTCACATTCGAACGTTACTGTTAACATTCTTCTATCGCTATATGCGCCCATTAGTAGAAGCTGGATATGTGTATGTAGCTACACCTCCTTTATATCGAATAACAGCGGGAAAAAAAATTGATTATGCCTGGGACGATGATACAAGAGATAAATTGATCCTTGAGCTAAAAAAAGGAAAACGAAAGTTTGATGTTTCTAGATACAAAGGTTTAGGTGAAATGAATCCAGAACAACTCTGGGAAACTACGATGGATCCTGAAACTAGAACATTACAACAAATCACAATTGAAAGTGCGGCTGGTGCAGATAAAATGTTTTCTACTTTAATGGGAGGCGATGTTGAACCGCGCCGGGAATTCATTGAGCGTAACGCAAAATATGCAAAACTTGATATCTAATCATCGAAAAGGCTTTTGGGTAATTTCATGAAGAATGCAAAAGGCCAAATCACACATATTGACAACAATTTTTAATAAAATCTAGATCCCGTACCACACCGGGACGACAAACACTACCTTATGGCTAGAGAAAAAATTATTCCAATAACCATTGAAGATGAAATGCAATCGTCATACATCGATTATTCGATGTCGGTTATTGTTTCCCGCGCACTACCTGACGTCCGCGATGGACTAAAACCTGTTCACCGACGTGCACTTTATGGAATGAGTGAATTAGGTATGCTTCATAATCGTGGGTATAAAAAAAGTGCCCGTATTGTGGGTGAAGTACTCGGTAAGTATCACCCGCACGGAGATTCAGCCGTTTATGATACCATTGTTCGCATGGTTCAAGATTTCTCCTTAAGATATCCTCTTGTTGATGGACAAGGGAACTTCGGATCAGTAGATGGAGATTCCGCTGCAGCCATGCGTTATACCGAAGTTCGAATGGATCGCATCGCAGAAGAATTGTTGACGGATATCAACAAAGATACGGTGGATTATCAACCAAACTTTGATGATACCCTTCAAGAGCCAACCGTACTTCCCGGTGCTCTTCCAAATCTTTTGGTTAATGGTTCTTCTGGTATTGCGGTAGGAATGGCCACCAACATGGCACCACATAATCTTACCGAGGTGGTTGACGGTATTGTTGCCTATGTGAAAAATCCAGAAATAGAAACAAAAGAGTTGATGACACACATCACCGCTCCGGATTTCCCTACTGGAGGTATAATCTATGGATATGAAGGGGTTAAAGAAGCCTATGAAACGGGGCGTGGAAAAGTAACTTTGCGGGCGCGAGCAAACACGGAAGAATTACGTGGTGGTCGTGAACAAATTGTAGTTACAGAAATACCCTACCAAGTAAACAAAAGTACATTAGTTCAAAAAATTGCTGAATTGGTTCGCGATGAAAAAATAACTGAGATTTCAGAAGTTCGGGACGAATCAGATCGTGAAGGTATGCGCTTGGTTATTATCCTAAAGAGATCAGCAAACGCAGGAGTGGTGCTCAATCAATTGTATAAGTATACCCAAATGCAAACCACCTTTGGAATAATTAATCTTGCCCTTGTTCAAGGTCGGCCAAAAGTGATGCATTTAAAAGAACTGATTCATCATTATATAGAGCATCGAATCGAAATCATCATTCGTCGCACCATTTATGATTTAGAAGCGGCTGAGGCACGTGCTCATATTCTGGAAGGTTTAAAAATTGCTCTTGATAATCTAGATGAGGTTATTAAAACAATTAGAGCGGCAAAGAACCCAGCTATCGCAAATATTGAGCTTCGAAAAAAATTCGCGCTAACCGACATACAGGCGAAAGCCATTCTAGAAATGCGTCTCCAAAAATTAACGGGTTTAGAACGCGACAAAATTGACACTGAATACAGAGATATTGTTGATAAAATAGAGCAATTCCGAATTATTCTTTCTGATCGGGCTAATCAAACAGCTATCGTTATCGAAGAATTAGAGGATTTGAAAGCACGCTATGGAGATGAGCGCCGGACTCAAATTGTATATTCTGCTGAAGATTTTAACGTAGAAGACATGATTGCTGATGAAGACGTAGTGGTAACTATATCCAACAAAGGCTTCATCAAACGCATGCCTGTAAGTGGATATCGGCGCCAGCGAAGAGGCGGCAAAGGTATGAAAGGAACCACCACTAGAGATGAAGAATATGTAGAACATCTATTTGTGGCCACCAATCATAATTACATTCTCTTCTTTACCGAAAAAGGAAAATGTTACTGGTTAAAGGTGTATGAAATTCCTGAAGGTGGCAGATTGGCGCGCGGACGTGCTATCGTAAATCTTATAGAGATAGCCAAAGATGATGCCATCAAAGCGTTTGTTCCTGTTAAAACCTTAGATGATGAAGAGTATGTGAAATCACAATCTATTGTGATGAGTACGCGTGAAGGTCAAATCAAGAAAACCTCCCTAGATGCTTATAGTCGACCTCGCCGTGATGGAATTATTGCTATCAACATTAAAGAAGGCGATTCGTTGTTGGGCGCCGAACTTACCGATGGTGATAGCAATATTATTTTGGCCAATAGAAATGGGCGCGCTATTCGATTCCACGAATCAGATGTACGAGAAATGGGAAGAAATACCTCTGGAGTTCGTGGAATGACCTTAGGAGCCGGTGATGAAATTGTAGATATGGTGGTTATAAAAAACTCCCATGAAGCAACAGTGCTTGCAATTTCTGAAAATGGATATGGAAAACGTTCTCTCGTAGATGATTACCGTGAACAAAGTAGAGGTGGAAAAGGGGTAATAACCATGAAGGTAACCCCAAAAACTGGAAACCTGATAGCGCTAAAAGAAGTAACCGATCAAGATGATTTAATGATCATTACCGAACGCGGTAAAGTGATTCGGATGAGTTGTTCTGGTATTAGAACTATGGGAAGAAATACCCAAGGAGTGCGAATTATGCGTCTTGATTCTGATGGTGCGATTGCAGCTGTAACACGAGTTGTAAACGAAGACGAGGATGAAGCCGAAGAGATTTAACATACTCGTTTTTAGCGAACGATCTTATACCCTGATCACATCGTTGGTCAGGGTTTTTTATTTTTAAATTACTTCAAATTATCTCATCAGTCTTCAATGTGAATCTTGGTACGAAGTTCAAAATAGAAGGGTATCAACCTATGGTTCCATTAAAATCCACCATTCGAAATTCTCTCTTTTTAAATCAATTCTACTGCTTCAAATAAATCTATAAGTTTATGGTTGCACTCGAAATGGTAGGTCGGCATTATAACAGGAATTAGTAATTTGTTTCGAGGTGTTCTTATTAGTATAAGGATGTAGGAAAGTTAAGTTATAAACTCAAAAAAACATCAATTATGAATTCTACTATTTATTAGTATAATATAAATTTATAATTCTGCATATAAGAAAAATATTTTATTTATTTAAAATTTTATAATCTAATTTTTTAAAAAAATGGTAGAAAATATTTCATTTTTAAAATATATTTATTTCTATTATTTTTATTAAAAATATTTTTTTTAAACATCAAGTATTTAAAGAGTTGTGGAAATAAAATTTGTTAAAAGGTCAATCATACAGCCTGCAAAAAAACGTTCATCAAAATTTAGACCTTTATTAGAAGCAATAGAGAAATTAAAACCTAATGGACAAGCTATTGAAGTTACATATACAAACGAAAAAGATATAAATTCTATGCGTACAGCGGTGTACCAATTTTGTCGCCAAGCTGATTATAATGTAAAAAGCAGAAAAGATACTGCTAATAAAAAAATCTTTTTTTATAGGGATAAATAAAAAATTAAAATAGATACGTTTATAACTACTTTTCTTTTTTTGTGTTGTCTACCATTTCTGTACATTGGCGCTCAATCACTTACCTATTTTAATATTGAATAAAGCCAATAGTCAGTTTAACGAAAGAGTTTTATCTAAGCAGTATATTTTAGATAATTTTCTAAAAATAAGGTCCTTCACTAATGATTTGGTAGACCCACTAGAGATCGAGGATTTTGTTATTCAACCCATGGAAAATGCTAGCCCAACAAAATGGCATCTCGCACATACCAGCTGGTTTTTTGAAACCTTTGTATTAGAAAAATATGAGTCCACCTATACATCCCATCATCCTCAGTACTCATATTTTTTTAATTCCTATTATCTACAAACGGGTACTCCCTTTACGCGCGCTAGTCGTGGTATATTATCTAGACCAACCGTAAAAGAAGTACTTGAATATCGAGCTTATATTGATGAAAAAATGGTTCAGTTTATCGAAGATTGCTCTCTCGAACAGTGGTCTGAGGTGGCGTCCGTGATAGAAATAGGAAATAATCATGAACAACAACATCAGGAATTAATCCTAACAGATTTAAAATATTTATTGGCTCAAAATCCTTTACTGCCAACTTATAGAGAACGACTTATTCCAATATCCCAGCCCACCGATGATTTAAAATGGTTAGCCTATAGTGAGGGAATAACTAAAATTGGCAATCATGGGGATGAATTTACATACGATAATGAACACCCTGTACATCAAACATTTATACAAAACTTTGAGTTGGCCGATCGTTTGATTACTAACAAAGAGTATCTGGAATTTATAAATGATGGAGGATATAAAGAATCTAAATATTGGTTAGATGAAGGCTGGTCTGTGCTGCAATGTGAACAATGGAAAGCGCCGCTATATTGGTTTAAACAAGATGAGCAATGGATGAATTTTACCCTATCTGGTGCTAGAATTGTGGAACCCAATGAACCAGTAACACACATTAGTTACTATGAAGCAGATGCATTTGCTCGATGGAAGGGAGTTCGCTTACCCACAGAACAAGAATGGGAGCACGCTTGTAGTACTATGCAAATTTCGGGTAATTTTGTTGATGATAAAGCCTTTCATCCAGTTCCAAATGATGAACAGCACAACGGATTAAAACAAATTTTTGGAGATGTCTGGGAATGGACGATGAGCAGTTATTCACCATATCCAAATTATAAACCTTTATCTGGGGCATTAGGGGAATACAATGGAAAATTTATGGCGAATCAATACGTTCTTCGTGGAGGTTCATGTGCAACCTCTAAATCGCACATAAGAAAGACCTATAGGAATTTTTTTCATGCTGATGCAAGATGGCAATTTAGTGGAATTAGATTAGCGAGGTAGTTTTTAAAACCGTAATGAGCAAGAAAAAAGCAATAATCGATGAAATTATTGAAGGATTTGGTCAATCTCCCAAGCAACTTCCCAGCAAATATTTTTACGATGAAATAGGGTCAAGACTATTTGATAAGATTACGAAGCTAAATGAATACTATCCTACCCGAACAGAACAGAAAATAATTAGGGAAAATATTGATGAAATCGGTGATCTTTTAGGAGAAAATATTGAACTGATTGAACCAGGAAGCGGAAGTAGTCAAAAAACCAGAATCCTCTTAGATCACGTATCAACTATTAATCGTTATGTACCAATTGATATTTCTGGGGATTATTTATTTGATGTAGCAGATATACTTAGAACTGAGTATCCAGAGCTTACAATTAAGCCAGTGGTTGCAGATTATACCGACGGAGTGGACTTGCCTGAAAATGACGACGATTCTAGAAGAATTGTATTTTTTCCAGGATCAACCATTGGGAATTTTGAACTAAATGTAGTGCAAAGATTTTTTTCTATTATCTCAGATATTATTGGTTCAAAAGGGGGAGTACTAATCGGAGTAGATTTAAAGAAAGATATTAAAACCCTTGAGGCTGCTTACAATGATAATAGTGGTATTACTGCCGAATTTAATAAAAACATACTTTCACATTTAAATAATCTCATCGACACAGATTTTGAAGTAAAAAATTATACGCATAAAGCGCTATGGGTAGAAGAAAAAGGTGCGATCGAAATGCGGTTATATTCAAATAAAGCTCAAACCGTAACTATTAATCAAAAAAGCTTCAATATAAAGAAAGGGGAATACCTACATACTGAAGATTCTCATAAATATAAACTTGGAGATTTTGCAGAAATGGTATCACCTTGGTTTAGGGTAAAGAAAGTATGGCTAGATGAAAACAGTCTATTTAGTGTACAATATCTGGTTCCAAAACTATAATTGATGCTCATTTACACCAGCCCATTCTAGATATAAATTTCGAACGTCCTGGATATGATCGTCGATGGTTTCTAATGACCAATCATCTGTATATACAAGAGGATGAAGATGAGCAACAATATTTCCCGTTTTAGAAAAAATGGAACCTCCTAGACTTAATTGATTATTTCCTTCGAAATATATCGGAAGTATTGGGTACTCTAAATCCATAGCCATTCTAAAGGCCCCTTTTTTAAATGGACCGATAATCCCATCGTGCTTTCTAGAACCTTCAGGGGCAACCATTACGGAAAGTTTTTGTTTCTTTAAACGTTTATAGGTGTCCACTAATGTTTTAATAGCTTCTTCTCGTTTTTTCCGTTTTATGAAAACCTGACCAGTGAGTCGACCCACAATAAAAAAGAACGGAAAATATTGAAGCTCCCATTTGGCTACAAAGCGTATTTTATCTAGCCCAAGCGCCATCATAGTTAATATATCTAGCGTAGAACTATGGTTTATGATCACCACTGTAGGTACATGTGCAGGTTTACCATGTTGTACTACCGAAAATTTAATACCAATAGTGGCAAGTACTGGTTTTGCGATTCCAGGTGCAAAAGTTCTGATTACAAAATCAGTTGCTTTACCAAAACTAAAAAGTAGTATAATAAAAATGAGAGGAATAGATACACAGAAAAGTAAAGCAAAAAGAATTATTCCCAGCAAACTTCGTGTGTATTCTTTTAAACTAAGCGAATTAGACATATAGTAAACATCGAATTAAAAAATATAAATTGCCATATCTATCTTCTACCGGTAAGCATCTTTAATGTGGGTAATTTTTGGCATTTTATTGGTTGATAATATCCCTATAACATCGAATCGAAGTGGAGAAGCATGCCTATTATTTTCATGGACCCATTGTTCGGCGGCGCTGAAAATCCGTTCTATTTTTGATTCATTTACGTGTTCTATAGGTGTGCCAAAATGAGTATTAGATCTCATTTTTACCTCAATAAAAACAATAATATCATTATCCTTTGCAATTATATCTACCTCTGCATGGCCTGCATAATAATTTCGTTCCAAAATTTCCCAATCTCTTTCAACTAAGAACTGGCAAGCCAAATCCTCTGCTTTATTTCCTATCTCGCGTTTACTTTTTTGCACCATTTTTTAAAGAATCTTTTAATGCTTCTTTAACTTCAACAAGTTTAACAAGCTGTTTAAGAAATGTTAGATTTTTTTTGTTGATATACGGTAACAGTGCACTAGTAAAACGTTCAAACATTTCTAGAAAATCGTAATAATTTTCAATTCTTTGTTTAAAATCTCTGCTCTCTTTATCTGTAAGCCCCCCTTGCTCTAAGGTGTTGATGCATTCCAGTAGCTCAGCACGGATGGGGGCAATTTCTTGTTGTTGTCTTTCGCGAATAATAGTGGATACAATGTTCCATATATCCGTTTCAGCCAGGTAATAATCTTTTCGATCTTTTGGATAGTTAATTTTCTTTATGAGCTCCCATTCAAGTAATCTATGCAAATTCATATGTGCATTACCCCTACTGATGTCTAATTTTTTCATGATAGAATCCGTATCCAAGGGCTGGGGATTTGCATATAATAACGCATGGATTTGAGACATGGTTTTGTTAATCCCCCAAGCAGATGCCATATCTCCCCAGAGGTCAACAAATTGATCTACTGCTTTTTGATAGGCAGAATTCATATCCTACATTATTCGAAATTTAACTGACTTAAATTAAAACCACCATTAGGCATTTCTATTCGTACAACTTTAGTACCAGCTTCTAGTTTAGTACGGGCTACAAGAATGTCTCTCCAAGCTTGGTAGCTACCAGTACTTTCTACGTTAACATCTGCTCCAACAGGTACTTTGCCAACCTTAACACGCAATTTTCCATTGGAGTTGGTTGATGCCACACGAGCCGTAATTGTGTATTCACGTGTTTCTTTAATTTCAACTGTGTATTCTAGCCATTCGTTCGAATCGATGAAGCCTACTGCATACCCTGATAAGTTTACCTCGCTGATTTCAATGTCAACACCATCATTTCTTAAAGCCCAACCGTTATTTCCATTATTTTGGTTTTCATCACTAAAAACTCGCATATACTCTGTATCGTAGTAAGAAACTCCATTGTTACCAATATCATAAAATGCCGCAGGAATCACACCCGGTATATTTAGTTGAGTGTAAGGAAATTGTTGTGTATTAAACTCAGGAGAGAAAAGGGAAGCTATTACGCCTGGGCGAAGCTCTGTATTTTTGAATTTAATATCCTCTACCATTTGAAAAAGACCGTCTCTAGCTTCTTCATAAGATGGGATCAAACCGTTACCTTTCCAGTATTCCGTTACTTTATCATAATTTTCATTCCTTGGAATTGACAATGGAGCGGTAATGGTTCCTAATTTTTTGTGAGTCCACCAATTCCAGCCAATATTAAAACTTTCTACTAATGTAGTTACTTCATAAAACCAAGTGTTTGAATTTTCTCCTGATTCTCCAAGCCATAAAGGCGTATTCGTTTGTTCACGTAAAGCAAGTAAATAATTGATAGTACCTTGATCTGTAGCATTCCAATATTTGTGGAAAGAAAAAACAACATTATCAAAATTCGCTGGAATTTGATCCAATAAATCGAAGGTAGTTGAGAAATAATTACCATTTATAAAAAGTATATGATTTGTATCAATTTCTCTGATTTTTGGAATCAAGTCCATATGAAATTTTAATACATCTTGTGCTCCATAACCATTTGGTGTAACTGGTTCATTTAGTAAATCATATCCAATAA
>JAYPYN010000006.1:16689-18131 GCA_038154605.1 Balneolaceae bacterium | reverse complement strand
TTCAGTCCATATTGCAATCACATGAGGCATATAAGTTTCATACTCAGTCCAAAGGCGAGCCTCTCCATCACTATCGGCAATTTCTTTATTACTCTGCGCTCCAGGTGCCCCATGCATGTCAAGAATTACATCCATTCGATGACGTTTACACCACATTAAAACTTCATCTAATCGTTCAAACTCTCTTTCATTAAAGGTTTCCAACTCTAGATCATATAATATTTTATGATTGAACGGTATTCTAATATGATCAGCCCCCCACTGTTTCATGGCAACAATATCCCATTCTTGTACATAGTTGGTTCTAAATTCCTCAAACCATCTGTCTGTTTCTGATTGTCCTATCAGCAATTCTATCTCCTCTCGAATTCGGGTTGGGCCAAAATCACCAGGCATGTTAAACATATAGCCCTCTGGCATAAGCCAACCACCCAAACCAAACCCGCGAATTACTACTGCTTCTCCTTGCCTATTTAATATTTCAGTTCCTTTAGTTTTGAAAAAAGTACTATCGTTGTATCCATTAATTCCGTAATTAACAAATAATTCTGGAGGTTCCACATTCCAATCGCAATGTGTAAACAGCATAAATAGAACAATTAAATAAATACTTGATGATGCCTTTATTTTGGCTGTTGAATTAATAAAAAGTCTCATGACTATTCAAAGAGTTTTAGTGGATAAGATATTGTGAGTTATTTCCAATCCATTATATATAAAAAATCTTCAAATTCTAAGAAATATAATCCATCCAAGTTTATTTATACCAAACTAAAATGAAACATTAAATAGGTATTGAACAAATATTTTTATAAAACCGATTTATTAACAATTAGTTACGAACGATGTAGTAAATCAAGAAAAAGGGCGGCCGTCCATGAAAAGTGTGAACTTCCACAACCTACAGTGTCGGTTTTTTTTGGATGATAATATTCATATATGCCAAATTTTTCTATTAGTTCGTAAGTGTCTTGCCGTACAAGATCTGCCCAAAAATTATACTCATAACTTTGTAAGCCTTGCATAAACATCCAATTCATATTTATCCAAACTGGACCTCTCCAATATCGTTTAGGGTCAAATTTTTCAGAGTAATAAGGAGTGGATGGCATTAAATAGAAGTTTTCCAAATCGAAAGGTATCAGATGGGCGTGGATAATGTCTTGTGCTTGAGCGATAGTTGGAATTTCAGCATATAATGCCGCCATAAAGCTTGTATTCAACGATTCTGATATAATCGTATCAGAAACTAAATCGTAGCCCAAATAATTTGAATACTCTGAACTCCATAATTTTGAATTCATAGCCATTTTACCGGCATCACCCCAAATATTGAATTCTTCGATTGGATCACCAAGTTCAACTGAAAGTCGATATAATGCATAGTTTGATTTGATTAAAAGAGCGTTCATTACTGGATCTTGAATCAAAAAAGGACATTC
>JAYPYN010000006.1:12554-16679 GCA_038154605.1 Balneolaceae bacterium | reverse complement strand
TCTTTTTGAATCTCTGATTCAATAAAATTGTTTTTCTTGAAATGCTCGATTAGCCAAAGGTATCGTTGATACTCAGAGTTTGTTGGGCGGTTTGAAGCGTCTACTTTTGCAAGATCTTTTCTGATAGAGCTAAGGTCGCCATCACCAGCATCAATGGCATGCAATGCGTCATCCCACATAGGCGAATTATCCAAGCCAGATTCCCAGTTATGGCGAATATATATCAACCCTTCGCTGTTAGGATCTCTTTCTTTGTATAGATACGAATGAAACTGATATAATTTTGGAATCCATTCTAATAACTTTTCTTTAGCAAATGCCTTATTTGATGCCGATTTATACATTTCTTCCAAAATAAAGCCAATTACTGGCGGCTGAATTATTCCAGAAGATTTTGGTGTTTCTGTGGAGTGATTTGCTAGATGTGCTTGCCAGATATGTGGTCCCGGAAAATAAAGATCACTTTCTTTATGAAAGATGATGTGAGGGATAAGTCCATTTTGCCATTGACCTTTAAACAAATATTCAATTTCACTCCAAGCTCTCTCTTCATCATAATGGGATAAACCTAACGCAATAAAGCCTGAATCCCATAACCATTGAAAGGGGTAGAGATAGGGGCTTGGTACGGTGTAACCATCCTTCCAATTAGTATCTAAAACATGAATAGCTTCAGATATTCGTTTACTTTTTTTCGCTACTCGTTTTCTTTTCGCTAGGTTTACTTTCATTCTCGCTACTCACTGTTTCACTATTTTTATTTACTGATTTCTTTGGATCATCAGCTTCTTTTTTCTGCCCACTATTTTTATAGTCGGTTACGTACCAGCCTTCACCCTTATACACCACACCGCCACCACCAGATACAACTCTTTTTACTTTTTGACCAGTATTTGGACAAATCTTTAAGGCTGGATCGCTCATTTTTTGGAGGATTTCAAATCTGCTCCCGTCTTCTCTTTTGTATTCGTAAGTGGGCATAAAAGGACATTTAACTACACAAAAAAGGTACTAATATTTAGGTGTCATAATGGGCATATTCATAAAACTATGGCTTAGATAAGCTTTTGAAATAGATTATGCATCAGACCTAAATTATTTTATCTGTTGTTAAATCAAGCTTACAGTAGATAAGGTGAATCTGAAAATCAGATTAAATGCAGAATATGGCTGATTTTATCAAAAAAACCCTTTCATTTCATATTTTGAGAGTGAAACCAAAAATATATGGTTTTAAAAATCCTTTCTATTTTAATTTTTTATGCACATAAAGAAGAGACCTGATGTTAATTTTTTAGAACTTTATCTATGTCGGCGGGTTGTATTTTCTAATTATTTAGAAAACCAATGTAATTCTACATTAGAAAAACGCTTTTTACTTACATCAGAATTCACAATTTAATTCTTCCATTTTTGCAGCTATAAAGATCAAAGAAAAGCCATTATTTGTATCTTTTATTGATGGATCGTCTGATCGTTCAATCTCTTTTAGCCTATCCTTACAAGCATAAACATTTACAATTAAGCTCATCAAGCGTACGTTACTCCTCTTCTTTTTATGAAAAACTTCTTCAATTTATTCGACTTTTCTGCAAAGCTAAATTACCGCACAGAGATTTTGTCTGGTCTAACTGTTGCTATGGCACTAATACCAGAAGCGGTTGCCTTTGCATTAATTGCTGGCTTGTCTCCATTAACGGGTCTTTATGCTGCATTTATGATGGGCTTGATTACATCCATATTTGGTGGTCGCCCTGGAATGATTTCTGGTGCTACTGGTGCGGTTGCAGTAGTATTGGTAACTCTTGCAAAATCGCATGGTGTAGAGTACATATTTGCAACTGTGATTTTAGCTGGAGTATTACAAGTTACAGCAGGTGCTCTTCGCTTAGGTAAGTTGATGAGATTGGTGCCTCATCCAGTAATTTTTGGCTTTGTAAATGGTCTTGCAATCATCATTTTTATGTCGCAATTAGATCAGTTTAAAGAACCTAATGGGGCATGGATTTCTGGGGAACCCATGCTTGTACTTGCAGGGCTGGTACTTTTAACTATGGTTATTATTTGGGGATTACCAAAAATTAGCAAATCCATTCCTTCATCATTAGTAGCTATATTGTCAGTTTTTGGAATTGTAGTTGCATTTGGGATTGATACAAAAACAGTGGGAGATATTGCTTCCATATCGGGTGGCTTCCCGCCTTTTCATATCCCAGAAGTTCCTATTTCCTTAGGAACATTACAGGTGATATTTCCCTATGCATTAATTATGGCTGGTGTGGGTTTAATTGAAAGTTTGTTGACATTAAATATTATAGATGAAATTACCGAAACTCGTGGTAGAGGCAATAAAGAAGCAGTGGCCCAAGGGGCGGCAAATATACTTTCAGGCCTATTTTCAGGAATGGGAGGGTGCGCAATGATTGGCCAGAGTTTAATCAATGTTTCAGCAGGGGCAAGGGCTCGCCTTTCTGGTATTGTAGCGGCTGTTATGTTGCTTGTATTTATAATGTTTGGTGCCGAGTTGATTGAAAAAATGCCTATGGCTGCGTTAACTGGATTAATGATTATGGTGGCTATAGGAACCTTTGAGTGGGCAAGCTTACGAACGTTTACCAAAATGCCCATCTCAGATATTTTTGTGATGGTATTAGTTACGTTGGTTACCGCAGTGCTCCATAATTTAGCATTAGCAGTTTTAATAGGGGTAATAATTGCGGCTTTAGTATTTGCTTGGGATAATGCGAAAAGAATTCGTGCCAGAAAAACAATCGATGAACAAGGGATTAAACACTATGAAATTTATGGGCCACTTTTCTTTGGTTCTGTAACTGTATTTAATGAGAAATTTGATGTATTAAACGACCCTGATGAGGTAATTATAGATTTTGCCGAAAGTCGTGTGGTGGATATGTCGGCCATCGAAGCATTAAATCGATTAACGGAACGCTATCAAAAAGTTGGTAAAAAAATACACCTTAAGCATTTAAGCAAAGACTGTTTGAAGTTGCTAAAAAATGCAGACGAAATTATAGATGTGAACGTACTTGAGGACCCAACCTATAAATTAGTAATCGATAACATATAATAAAGATAGCCTCAAAAGGTGAGGCTATGTAATCCTTTTGTGAATCGCTGCATGGCTTCTTCTAGATCTTCAACACTTGCTGCATAGCTCATTCTAAGACCATCTGGTTCACCAAAAGCATCTCCCGGAACTACAGCTAAACCAAATTCATCTAGAAGATATAAACAAAGGTCGGTAGACGATTTAATGTTCTTGCCTTCAGGAGTAGATTTTCCTAAATGTTCGGAAATATTTGGGAATACATAAAAAGCTCCACCTGGGGTAAAACATTCAACACCATCTATTGCATTTAGTGCAGAAACCATAAAAGTTCTTCGTTTACTGAACTCATCACGCATAGCGTAAACTTCGCTGAGATCGTTGGTGTAAGCGGCTAGGCCAGCAGCTTGAGAAATTGAAGAAGGAGCAGACGTCTCTTGGCTTTGAATTTTGGAAACAGCTTTTACGATATCTGGATGAGCGGCTAAATAACCTAATCTCCATCCAGTCATTGCAAAACCTTTAGAGAACCCGTTGATTACAATAACTCTATCTTTTAAATCAGGAGCTACATTTAAAATGCTAATATGATCATTATCAAAAACGATATATTCATAGATTTCATCTGATATAACAATGATTTGGGGATGTTTTCGAAGAACTTCTGCTAAGGCTTCTAAATCATTTTTATTATAGCAAGAACCTGTGGGGTTGGAAGGTGAACATAGAATTAACACCTTTGTTTTTTCTGTTATAGCTTCCTCTAGTTGTTGAGCAGTGAGGCGAAAGTTACTTTCAAAAGAAGTTCTAATTGTAACAGGTGTACCCTCAGCTAAACGTGTCATTTCAGGGTAAGAAACCCAGTATGGAGCAGGAATAATTACTTCGTCTCCTTTATCTACCGTGGCAAGAAGAGCAAAGCCAACCGATTGTTTTGCTCCGTTTGAACAAATTATTTGGGATGGATCGTATGTCAAACCATTATCACGTTTCAATTTTTCACAAATAGCTTCTCTTAATTCTGGAGTACCGGGATTCATTGTGTATCCATGTTGTCC
>JAYPYN010000006.1:0-12544 GCA_038154605.1 Balneolaceae bacterium | reverse complement strand
GTTTTAAAATCTGGTTCGCCGGCACTTAAAGAGACAATAGATTTACCTTCTCTTTTTAGCTCTTTGGCTCTACCAGTTACCTTTAATGTTGCTGAGGGTTGTACATTTTGTGCACGTCTAGAAATCATGATTTATGAGTGAGTTTGATTCTTATTGAGCGGATTACAATTTAAAAAGGAATACGCAGAAATGAATTAAGATTGTTAAAAAGTTAATTATTTATTAAATCTTTCCTTCAATGCTTTTGCAACATTTTCTGGCACAAATGAAGTCAGATCACCATGCCAATAGGCTATTTCTTTTACTAGAGAAGCAGAAATAAAAGTAAATTCTTCGGCAGGCATTAAGAAAATAGTGTCTACCTCTGGGGCTAAGCGTTTATTTGTAAGAGCCATTCTAAATTCATACTCAAAATCTGAAATTTGGCGCACACCACGTACCAGAGTTTTAGCTTTTACTTTTTTGGCGTGGTTCACCAACAAACCAGTAAATTGATCCACTTCAATGTTTTTTGCCCAGGATTTGTCAAGTAAACATTCTTTAATTAGAGCTACACGTTCATCTCCAGAAAAAACCGATTGCTTTTCTTTATTTACTGCTACGGTAACAACCACTCTTTGAAATAAATTAGCAGCACGTTCTAAAATATCAAGATGACCATATGTTATAGGGTCAAATGAGCCGGGATAAAGAGCTAAAGTGTTCATAATAACTTAATAATTGGTAATTAGGGATTTGTAACTCCTAATTCACCAGTGATAATTCTGTTAGGAATCTAATGTATGATTTTCAAAAATACTAACCGTAGTTCTTCCATAGGCTTTAGAAAAAAAACAATGGGGATGATCTTTATATCGGTGGTATTTATCATGTTCTAAAATGAACCATCCTTCTTTACTAAGCCAATGTTTTGATAAAATTAACTCGATTAGTTCGTTCATCCATTCGTAGTTGTAGGGAGGATCGCAAAAGATAAAATCGAAGGGAACGGCCATTCCGCTCACAAATTTTTGCACATCGCAAACCGCTGTTCTAACGTATGATTCTACATCAAAGTCTTTAGCTGTTTTTTCAATAAGGGCAATATTTTTTGGGTTTATATCCACAAAGGTAACTGAGGCGGCGCCTCTGGAAATTGCTTCAAAGCCTAAGTTTCCGGAACCTCCGAATAAATCCAATACTCGAGCTCCATCAATATATTTATAAACTTCAATTTTATTAAAAATACTCTCTTTGGTTCGATCTGTAGTTGGGCGAACATCCAAACCTTTTGGGATAGTAATTCGGCGCCCTTTCAATTTTCCTGTTATTATTCGCATAGAACAGTAGATTAAACTAAACTCAACAAGATAGCAGGGAAAGCCTCCGCCAAATCAAATCCATACGTCGTTTCTTCTGCTGAAACACCCATTGCTTCTAGGGAGTTTAGAGTAACTGTGGTGGAGGAGGAATCCCAGTAATTTTGTAGGGCTTGCTCAATATTATGTGTTTGATGCCCAAAAAGATAGATATGGTCATGAAGTCCCATCATCCAGTTTGAATGTTGAGCCGTCTGTAACCAGTGGTAAGGAAGATCTTCTATATGGTCAAATTTTATAAAAGTGGCTGCACGAAATTTTCCTAACACAAAAGAAGTGATAGAAATACAATGTTTGTGACATCCAATCATTAAAAATGAGGCACTACTATTCGTGTTTTCTGACCAGATGGAGGCTATTTCAAAATCGCTTGAATAATCATTAGTCCCCACAGAAAGAGCTAGTTTATTTAAGCCGTCTATCTTAGATTTTCGACGGATACATAGAAATTTATAGCTTACTTTTGAGAGAGGATGCCATATTGGAACAATATCCTCGCGTGAAATACCCTTCATAAGAATGGAAAGATGATCTTCTCGTTCGTCTGCATTATCATAAACTATTTTAGGAAAAATAGTCCAACATTCATCGTTAAGAGAAGTTAAAGCTCGAAGAGAAGTAACGTTATGTTCCTTAACAAGTTCCTTAATAATATTTTGAATGTGCGGAAAATGATCTACATGTTGGGTTCTAATAGCTTCTGCAACATCGAAATTAAAATCAAAGCTACCTATTTGATGTAAGGTAGCTTTAGATTCAGGTTGATTAACTGTATAATAAAGCCGATCAGAAAAAAAACAAATTCCTAAATTCGGCGTTGTACCATCCATTAATTCCAGCTAGGAGCATTTCGCATCGTTGTTCTAGTCATACTTCCGACTTTATCGTCAGAATCCGGATCTTCGAGTAGATATAGAGGCGGTCTAGTTGTATCATTAAATGTATATGAGAACCTAACGCCAGAACGTGGGGCAATTATGATAGATTCTGGAGAATATTCTAAAGGTGGAAGTTGACGAAATAAAGAATCCCCCATATTTACCATCAAAGAATCAGTGGATAAGTAAGCCACTACACTATCTAACCCTCCATCAGTTGGTGGAAAATGACCAAAACGGCTATCATATTGCACAAGCGCATCTTTTAACGTTAGCATTCTATGTCGTACTCGTTCTGTTTCTGCTTCTTTTTGCCTAACTTCTTCATAAGGGGTTACAATAGAATCGTAAAGCCACCATGAGAGAGCAACTATGACAAAAAGAAGAGCAATGCTTATATATTTGTTTCGGGTATCTAAATCCATTTGAAGAGTAGATTATTTATTAATTTTAACATTCATTTTGAAATAGAAAATACATGCACCTCTCTATAGATGCAACATTCATAATTTATCAAATTTTATCGTTAATCATTCAAATCAGCTACTTCTTTAAACATCAAAAAAAATTTTAACTTGAATAAAAGAATTCTCTACTTAGCAATACCCAATATTCTTAGCAATCTTTCGGTCCCTTTACTAGGCGTTGTTGATACTGCAATAATTGGCCATTTAGATCAAGTGTATTATTTGGGGGCAATTGCGGTAGCAAGCATTTTGTTTGATTTTATTTTTTGGGGATTTGGTTTTTTGAGAATGGGAACAACGGGGTTAGTAGCTCAAGCATTTGGTGCCAACAACACTATTGCCACAAAGAGAATATTATTAAGAGTTTTATTGGTAGGAGCATTTTTTAGTACTATAATTCTAGCCATACAAAAACCTCTACTTGATGTCGCTCTTTTTTTTATAGATGCCTCTGATGAGGTTGAGCATTATGTGCGAGAATATTACCAAATACGGATTTTTGCAGCCCCTGCAACATTAGCTTTATTCGGAATTAATGGCTGGTTTTTAGGTATGCAAAATGCCCGATATCCTATGCTAATTACCATAGTTTTGAATGTTTTTAACCTATTTTTAAACCTTCTTTTTATTCTCCAATTCAATTTAAATGTAACCGGTGTAGCTTGGGGGAGTTTGATATCGAGTTATATAGCCCTAGGTTTGGCGTTTATTCTTTACAGAAAGAGGTACTTTGACAGTACCTTTGATTTTGATTGGATTACTATTTTCGATAAAAAAGAGATAAAAAAATTTTTCTCCGTCAATACAGATATTTTTATAAGAACTCTTTGTCTCATTTTCTCATAT
This sequence comes from Balneolaceae bacterium, assembly GCA_038154605.1. Classification (GTDB taxonomy): domain Bacteria; phylum Bacteroidota; class Rhodothermia; order Balneolales; family Balneolaceae; genus HXMU1420-13. Next base: position 8,995 of record JAYPYN010000006.1, on the reverse strand, counting down.
GCCTTCTTTACTGCTAAATCAGCCGAAGAAGGGGATACAGTTTTGGCCGCAAATACAATTTTACTCCAATTATGGTATGTAAGTGCATATGGGGTAGATGGTTTTGCATTTGCAGCTGAAAGTTTAGTGGGCAAATATTTGGGTGCAAAAAACCTTAAGCAACTAAAGAAGGCAGTTAAGGGATGTTTATTTTGGGGAGTAAGTTTTGGGTTGCTAGGTACAGTTGTTTATTGGGGAGCAGGAACTTACTTAATTATTTTGTTTACAGATCAACCCGAAATAATTCAAACCGCAACTATTGTTTTGGGATGGACAATTATAGCTCCATTAATAAATAGTATTTGTTTTATTTGGGATGGTGTTTACATTGGTGCAACCTCAACGAGTGCTATGCGAAATTCCATGCTTTTTGCGACTTTCTGTATTTTTGTGCCTGTTTATTATATTTCTATAGAATGGATAGGTATTCACTCTTTATGGGTGGCAATGCTTACCTTTATGATAACTCGTGGTGTGACTCTTACTATATATTCACGGAAATATATATTTAAACCAATATTTTTTAATACTTGATGTCCCTATGAGATACATTTTATTACTACGTCATGCAAAATCAAGTTGGGAACATTTATCACTCGATGATTTCGATCGTCCTTTATCTAAGAGAGGATTAAAAGATGCACCAAAAATGGGGAAATTTTTAAGAAATACAGGATATATACCAGAGTATGTTGTTTCATCCCCTGCTAAAAGAGCAGAGCAGACTACTACACTCTGTTTAGAAGGGATGCAAAGTGATGAAGATTTGGTAACATGGAATCGAGGATTATATTTTGAAACAGTAAATAAATATATGGAGGCGATTCAAGAGGCTCCAAGTGATTATGAAAAAATTATGATCGTTGGGCATAACCCGCTTATTGAGGCCACGGCCACAATTTTAACAGGGGGAAAAGAAAAAGCAGCGTTTAGAGTACCAACAGCAGGCTTAATTTGTCTAGAAACTCATGCATTGGAATGGAGTGATATTAATTTTGGGACGTGTGAAGTTAAATGGATGATGATTCCTAAAATTTTGAAGCAAATTTTATAACTATTTAAGAATCAGCATTCGCTTAAATTGGCTCGTATCTAAACAATCTATTTCTTAATATGACAGAAAATCAATCCTTTTAAGAGCAATCCCTTTTTTATGAATTACACATTTAATCAGTTCTATTTATGTAAAACCCCATTAAGTGCAGAAAGTGCCTCAGATGTAGAAATAATAACAACAACAACGAGTAGTGAAGATTTTCCAAGAGTGTTTAAAAAGTTTGAAGAGTTAAGATCACACGCTTTCAACAACGATAATATATATAGCGTTGTCCGAGCAGATGATATCTATGAATTAATTCGCACATCTAGCGATAAACAGGCAAAGGAAGAAGCCTACGAGAAAGCTCAATCAGAAATTATTACCAATCTTCAACATCGGGTAATGCAGGGTAAAGATGCTAACGCTAAAGCAATTCTAAAGGAAGTTTATGATATTGAATAAAAGGTAGTTTTTTTATTAAGATCAATGGGAGATTGATTCTTCAGCATTTTTTGCTAAACCTAATACTGCTTTTTTATACATAGAACTTGGATTATACCTTAAAATAGCTTTATCCAAGCTATTTGTAACATTCTTATAATGCGCCAAAAAATTTGCAATTGAATTAATATTATCAGTCATATTATATAATTCTGATCCAACCCAAAATCTATTTAGTGACCATGGAATGAATTGGGCATAGCCCATGGCACCAGCATAACTAGATTTCATCTCAAATAAATCTAGTTTTTTATTTTTAGAAAATTCCAATAATTCTTCAAGTTGTGCAACAGCCCACTTAGAACGATATCCATATACATACATACTGACATAGACATTAAATGGATTATAACTACCTTTGTATCGACCAAATTCTGACTCTATTGCTAGAATTCCAATAATCACTTCTTTTGGTATGTTATACTGAGATTCAGCAAATTTTAAATCTTTCTTATATGCAGTATAAAAAGATTTTATTTTATCCTTTTTTCGATTGTATTTGATCCTTTTTTTATAATTCTCAAAACTAGCTATTTTTATTTCAACAGCATTTTTAAACTTATCAGCGATATTATTTACTAGCGCAAAATCTGGATCATTTATCATCGGCTTAATATCAATGCCTTTTTCATTAAAATGCTCTATTAATTGCTTAATTCTAAGTGCTTCATCATTATGTATTGTATTTGTTCCTAAGATTAATAAAGAAAAAGTTATAAGGACTATAAAAGGTTTCATTTGCTGATAATGGGTTAATACTTTTCATCGGCATATATTTATAAATATTAACTTCCAATAACCCGAGTTTGCTAATTAAAACTAAAAAATAGTTTAGTTTTTTTTGACTATATATACATAAGGTTTAAATCGTGAATCGACCACCAACATTTTATCCAATCGCTTTTTTTCATAGTATGCTTCCTCTTTAAGTATTTCGAAAACTCCAAAAAAACTTATTAGCAATCTCGTCGAGACTCTACACCAATTAAGCACTATATTAGCCCTTAAATTATTTATTTCTCTTTTACCCGAGAAGACTTTTTATGAAGTAGAAATCAAGAATTAGAAAACTATGCCGCATCGACATAAAACGCTTGAAAGGTCTCGAACACGTATCGATCAAATAGATCAACACATCTTAGATTTGTTGGCAGAACGCGCTACCATTGTGCAAGAAGTGATTAAAACAAAAATAGAAAATCAACTTCCTGTTTTTGTACCCCAAAGAGAACAAGAGAAATCAGATGCCTTTAAAGCATTAGCTGTAGAACGTGGAATTAAACCCGAATGGGCAGAAGATTTTCTAAGATTGATTATGAGTTCCTCTCGGGATAGTCAATCACAAGCTAAGTTTCCCATTGCTACAACAGAACCAAAGCATATCCTTTATATAGGTGGTGAGGGTGGAATGGGAACATTATATAAACGCATTACCGAACAAACAGGGCATATAACTTATTCTATTGATAAAGGTAATTGGTTTGAGCTTGAAGATATAACCACAGATCTGGATCTAGTAATTATAACTGTTCCCATACATGTTACTGAATCAGTCATCAAACGATTAGAGGGACGATTGTCTGCAACAACACTATTAGCAGACTTTACCTCTAACAAATCCAAGCCTATTAAAGCCATGTTGGAATCTCATTCTGGCCCAGTAATTGGGCTACATCCTATGCATGGACCAGATGTTGAGAATTTATCAAAACAGTTGATGGTAGTTTGCCCAGGTAGGGATTCAGAGAAAGCCCAATGGTTTTTAAAACAATGCGAACTTTGGGGGATGCGAATTATTCACGCAGATCAAGAAAAACATGATCATGTAATGCATTTAGTTCAGGGCTTGAGGCATTTTGTAGCCCTGCTCCATGGCTCGTTCATGAAAGAGTATGATCTAAAACCCGCAGATATGGTTGCCTATTCTTCCCCCATTTATAGAGCAGAATTGATGATGACGGGTCGAATATTTGCTCAAAGTGCAGAATTGTATGCAGATATTGTGTTTGCCAATGAAGAACGGAGAGAATTACTCCTCAATTTCTTTGAACACCACCAAAAACTGGCTGAATTAGTACAAACAAACGATCGAGAAGGATTTATCCGAGAGTTTGAAGGGGTAACCGATTTTTTTGGTAGATTTGCTACTCAAGCGCTTGAGGAATCGGGATATTTGATTAATCGTTTAGCGGATCGGTTTACCTGATATTGAATAAAAACTAAATTTTTAGTTTTTAGATTGATTTAAAATCACAATAAAAAGGATGCCATTACATTGCAGTATATAAGCTTGGAAATTTAATTTTTAATTGTTTTGCAACTTTCTGAAACAGATAAAAAAAAATCCTGGATCTACGATCATGATGAACCATTAACTCGATATTCATTGGGTCAAGAAGGTTCACACCCACTCGTTTGTATTGGTGTAAATCCTAGTACAGCAGTCCCTGGAAATCTGGATCCCACGGTAGCCGGGGTAGCGCGTTATGCGAAGGCAAAAGGGTATGATGGTTGGTTGATGTTTAACCTTTATCCCCAAAGAGCTACCAATCCTAACAACATGCATAAACGATTTCAGGCAAAGATTCATCAAAAAAATATGGCTGCGATCAAGAAATTAGTAGATCAACAACCATTAGATGTGTGGTGTGCTTGGGGAACCTTGATAGAAAAACGAGCCTATTTATCACGCTGTTTGCTGGATCTATTTCACATTCTTGAATCTGCTCATTGTTCATACTTCAAACGAGGACCTATATCCAAGGCGGGGCATCCGCATCATCCACTCTATCTCAGAAAAACAGCTCCCATGGAAGTGTTTGATTTGGGGGGATATTTAAATTCAACCCTCATTTAATTCCATGTAGCAGTTTAAGCTGATACATTGCTTTTAAGTATTGGATAATATATATAGGTTATATGTTAATTTGGGGAGTAATTTAATATCTATAAGGATTTTTTTGATTGTAATGGAAAGTTCTTAAGAAAATATTATGAGAAGTTTTCTATTTATTTTATTCCCTAGTTTATAGTCTAGATTATTTTACCAACCTACTGAAAGGCTTACTCAGGTAAACATAATTTTTCACATGTTTTAAAGTTTATATACAAAATTAACAATCCTTTTATATGTATAAAACATGTCTTTATTTTGCTTTACTGTGTATCTGTCAACATTTTAATTCACAGAATGTACGAGCCCAACCAATTTGTCCTGAACTTATTTGGTCTTTATTACAACCAAAAGACAAAACAGCTACTCTTTATTTTTCAACAAATTTTATGTCAACAGAGCTTAATCTAAACGACATGCAAGAATACAGGTATTACGATCCTTTGACAAACACCTATATTTTTGAGTCATCTAATGCTAGTTCCGGCAAGTCTTATATAGCAGGATTATATACAAATATGGGAATAACCGTTGGTAAAAGATATTCATTAGGAATAGGTATGGGAGTTGAAAAAATATTAGATCCTACAACAATAGCCTTTCCTATATTTATGAATTTTAGAGTACATATTTTAAAAGACTATCCAGCTAATTATCTATTTGTCGATATTGGTAAGATTATTCCAATAAATACAAATGTCGACTTATCGAACAATTCCTTTTTACGATATGGCATGGGAGTGCAATTATATAGAATATCTAAAGTACATTTTGTTGGTTTAATAAATGTAGACTATAGAGAGTTCTTTATTCCAGATAAGGATAGAGAACATTATGGAAAAGAAATATTTTTGACTGGAATGAACGTTGGTTTAGGAGTTCACTTTTAAATTATTCTCTTTTTTCAGACAACATTTTTTTTAATAACTCTTTTCTTTTCTCTATTAATTCTTTAGGCTCCTCAACGTTTAAAGAATTTCCGAATTGTAAGAGCCATTCGTTAATAAAGTCTGTATTATCGAAAAAAAATTCTATCCAAATATTTTTAGAATTTTCAAATGAATCCCTAAAAATTTTAGCCGGCAGGTTGGCTTTAAATCGATTAACAGTCGTATCATCGAGTACTACTATAATTTTTTGTTTGTGCTCGTTAGAACGAAAAATCAACCCTTCTACATCGATTTTTTCTTTTCTGCCAATTTTTTCTTCCAAAATTCTGACCTCGCTCATCCGTTCGAGTCTAAAGTTTCGAATCTCTCCTCTTAGGTGTGATTTTCCTATCATATTCCAGTGGTCTTGGAAGAATACTAAAATATAGGGATCTACTTTTCTAGTTTTTACCTCTCCCTTTGCCGATTTATATTTGAACTCAACTCGAGATTGCTGCGAAATGGCACTACTTAATACATACCAATTTCCACCATCTCTTTTTATAGCGCCATATTTTTGATAAGGATCTACCACTGTACGCAATGAAAGTGAAGTCATAAAATCGCGTAATTCAACCGGTAATACATTCTTTATTTTTAATTCTACACCTTCAGAATCTTCAGCTAACCCTTTGTCTATTTGAGACTTAACAAAATTTAGCCCAACCATTACGGTTGCAAGTTCTTTGGAAGTAAACATTAAAGGTGGGATTTTATACCCTTTCATCATACCATATCCTGCATATTTATCCCATGTAACAGGAATATTTATTTCTTGTAAAGCATTGAAATCCCTAAATATAGTTCTTCTACTAACGCCGAATTTATTGGCTATTTCTTCAACGGTAAGCTTTTCACCTGGCTGCTGAAGCATTAGCATTAATTTCAATCTTCGTTCCGAACTATTCATTTTTTCTTCTTATTTCGACGATGGCCTTTCCTTTGTAAAAGGGGTCATTACTGGTTGCATCAATTTCAATTATATTTGATGATACGGGTATATTCAATCTATGAATTTCTGGCTCCGTTTCGTTTGCTCCTTTTAGAAACGCGATGGAATCCCAGTCAGATTCCCCAAGCAGTGTTATCAGTTCATCTACTTTGAAGGCGTGTTTTGTAACCACCAATTGGTTATTTTCAATGCGTTGTTGTGCTATGGAGCCTCCTGCTGTTTTTACATTAGCTAGTTTTAGTTTAAAGCCCATTTGTTTCAAGGCCATTACTTTTTTGCTAACAATGTCGTTTAGGATGAATTGTTTTTCAGGAAAACATATAGCCAACGGAATCCCCGGTAGTCCACCACCGCTACCAGTGTCTATTATTTGATCTGCTTTTTTAAAACAATTCAACGTAGATAAAAGCAAAGAGTGTTTAATATGTTCTACTATTGTTTCATGTGAAACATCTCTACTGACAAGATTTACTTTTTTATTCCACCATAGAAGTTGGTCAGAGTAAAGTATAAGGGACTGTATATTTTCTGTAATTGTATTTTTCCAATCAGAAAGCTGTTCATCTGTAAGTATAGAATATGTAATCTGATGTTTCACATGAAACCTAATTTTTTAAATACACCATCAACACTGCTACATCACTTGCAGAAACGCCACTAATTCTCGAAGCTTGACCAATTGTTTCTGGTCGGATTTTGGAAAGCTTGAGCATTCCTTCAGTAGAAAGACTCTTCAATTTTGCATAATCAATCTTTTCAGGGATAGGAGAGTTTTCTTACTAAGCTCCTGAACCATTTCATACTCTTTTTGTATATAGCCAGAGTACTTCATCTGAATTTCCACTTGTTCCAACACATATTTATTAGCGGTAATTTCAGATACTTGAGCATTTAGTTCTTTGTCGGCGTTTATAATGTCCTCAAGATGAACCTCTGGACGCATTAGTACTGATTGCGCTTTAACCGGCTGCGACAAAGGTGTTGTACCTAGTTGTGTAAGCATAAAATCCATTTTTTCTGGTCGAACCGTATGTCTTGAAATCAATTTAAAGAGCTGGTCGATTTCCGTTTTCTTTTTAAGGTAGGTTTGATACCGATCTTCTGATGCTAATCCAATTTTATATCCCAGCTCTGTAAGGCGTAAATCCGCATTATCTTGACGTAGCAAAATACGATGTTCAGCTCTTGAGGTAAACATTCTATAAGGTTCTTCTGTCCCTTTGTTAATTAAATCATCAATCAAAACACCGATATAAGCTTCCGATCTTTTTAAAATAAAAGGAGATTTATCTTGTGCTTTTAACGCTGCATTAATACCAGCCATAAGTCCTTGGCAAGCCGCTTCCTCATATCCCGTGGTACCGTTTATTTGTCCAGCAAAGTATAAACCCTCTACTATTTTTGTTTCTAAAGTGCGTTTTATTTGATGTGGAGGGAAATAATCATACTCAATGGCATAACCAGGTCGAATCACAACAGCCTTTTCAAAACCAGGGATAGTGCCCAACGCTTTATATTGGGTTTCTTCGGGAAGAGAGGTCGAAAAACCATTCAAGTACATTTCATACGTATTCCAACCTTCGGGTTCTAAAAATAGTTGATGCCTATCTTTATCAGCAAAGCGATTGATCTTATCCTCGATACTAGGACAATACCGAGGACCTATAGATTTAATTCTTCCATTAAACATGGGGCTACGATCAAAACCGGTTCGAAGCACTTCATGAACATTGTTATTTGTATATCCTATCCAGCATGTCATCTGCTCTTCTGCGGAAGGAAGTTCGTTCTTTGTCATAAAAGAGAAAGGAGAAGCATCACTGTCGCCATATTGAATTTCTAACTTCGAATAATCAATAGAGCGACCGTCAACTCTAGGAGGTGTTCCCGTTTTTAATCGCCCTATTTCAAAACCAAGTTTTTCAAGGGCAGCCGAAACTCCAATAGATGCACGCTCTCCAGATCTGCCACCTCCGTAATTATTTTCCCCAATATGTATCAACCCATTCAAAAAAGTCCCACTAGTTAAGACAACGGCTTTAGAGTGAAAAATTTGACCTGTTTGAGTTTTAACACCAGTAACTTGGTTATTTTCTGTGAGCAAATCTACCACATTGTCCTGACGAAATGTTAAACTAGGTATGCCTTCCAATTGTTCTCTCATTTTCTGAGCGTACAGCATCCGATCACTCTGGCATCTAGGGCTCCACATAGCAGGTCCCTTACTTCGGTTTAGCATCCTAAACTGTACGGAGGATTCGTCGCTAACTATACCACTTAGTCCGCCTAATGCATCAATTTCACGGACAAGCTGACCTTTTGCAACCCCACCCATTGCCGGATTACAAGACATCTTTGCAATAGCTTCTAGGTTCATTGTTAACAATAACGTACGTGCGCCTAATTTTGCAGCGGCCCCCGCAGCTTCGCTACCAGCATGGCCAGCGCCAACTACAATGACATCATATGTTGAATAAATAGATTGCATTGATTTTATTGTACTTAAATTAAGTGGAAGAAAATGATCGTTATATAAAATAAAAAAAGCTCTGAACAAGTACGTTATTCAGAGCTTTTATGCGATCCGGAAGGGACTCGAACCCTCGACCTCCTGCGTGACAGGCAGGCGTTCTAACCAACTG
>JAYPYN010000005.1:31437-38109 GCA_038154605.1 Balneolaceae bacterium | reverse complement strand
TATTGCAAAAGCATTGGCAGTAGAGACAAAAGTGTAAGAAGGCATAATTATTTCGTCTCCATGTTGTATATCTAATAAAATAGCACACATTTCTAGTGCATCTGTGCACGATGAAGTTAGCAATGTTTTTTTATAGCCAAATTGACGTTCAAAAAATTGCTGTACTAATTTTGTGTATTTTCCATTACCGCTTATATGTCCAAAATCGACTGCATCCTTAATGTATTCCAATTCATTTCCAGTGATGAATGGTCTATTAAAAGGTATTTGATGATCTATCATTATATCTCCATTATAGTGATTCAATGAGTTTATACCTGTCATTATGAATTTGATTCAAAATTTTTGTGCAGGAATCAATTAGTTGATCTGACCGCTTTTGTATTCCAAAATCATTACGGATTATTTGCTGTTGTTTTCTTAATTGATCTTCATTAACCGTGGGTATTTCTTTCAAGGTTTCAACGTATTTAAACTGATCATAATCTTCAATTTGGAAACCAAGTTTTTGAAATAACACCCAACTTGGATTAATCTTCATCTCTCCATGGATGGAAATATTTTTTTTAATGATAGTTCGGTTTCCTCCATATATGGAACCTAAAATATTACCAACTGCCTGTTGCCTATCATGCGCTCCAATAAAAATTGACGCTGATGTCATTAATTGTATGTATTCATCTGGCTTAATGAAATCTTTTTGTATAATGGTATTATCCCTTAGCCCCAAGGAATCTATAGCTTCTTGTATTTTACCTTCATAACTATTTATTAGGTTATATGCTGCTGGTATTACAATTTTGAAGTCTTTTATATCTTTCTTGTTGGCAAGAACCTCTAACACCTCGATATGTTTGTTTTCTATATCACCAGAATTTCCAAGTATTATTAAAGGCGGATCTTGTTTAACCGTTTCTAGTTCAAAGGCACCATACAGGCCAGCATATGGATATCCAAACATATATGATTCTTTGTCTCCATAAACATCTTTAAACATTTTAAAATCACCTTCTACCGAAGTATGGATGCTATCAATCATACCTGCTAGATAACGCATTGGATAGTTAGATTTAATCGGATTATATAAATCTCCTCCCCACATAATCCAACCAATATGTTTTTTTAAACCAATACTTTTGACTAATTTTTTCTGCCAATCAAAAAATAATCCATGAAAAAATACAGCGTCAATATCTTGGGCATCGCATAATTTTTTTATTTTATCTAAGTCATTGTGTTTATCAAATACTTCTATTTTTTGGTTATTACTATAATCAACATAAAAATTTTCGATCGCGGTATGTTTTTCTAGAAACAGATAATGTTCCTGTTTTGTATGTGCATTGACATGCACTAATAAATCATTTAAAGATTGTGCATACACATGATTGAACACTATATGTACAAATTTACCACTCAAGGTTTTTACTTTTGGCTTGTAAACTGTAATCGCACCTTTAGGCAATAATTCTTGCGCAATAGTAGAAATAATAGGTAAAGCATCAGGGTTTCCATCTAGTTGCTTAAGAAGCGAGATATCTTTATCGGTTAAAAAGTAGGTAGAATCCCTCATCAATAATAACCAAGCTTCTGCAATTTTAACCTTTAACCAATTTTTTGGATTTGTTTGTACTACTCCTTTTTCCTGAATTTCTAGGGGAAGTACAAAAGGGAGGCTTATGTCTAAATCAATATTACTTGAGAAGATTAATTGAAAAGCATTTTTCAGGATACTTGCTGCATCTTTATGTTTTCCAATATTTATAAAAGCTCTACTTAAAGAGCATATTATAGATATATTTTGTTGGTTTGAGGAATATAGATCTAATAATAAGGTAGCTGCCTCAACAGATAATAAAGCTTTTTTTGATGGACTAAATTCTTTGTTTTTATTAACTATATGTAAATAATTTAGGGCTTCAAAATACTTTACTTCAGCTTCATTTTGGGGGGTAAATTCCCATTGTGATTTAAAATCGTTCTCCCAAGGCTGATTACTAGTTTTATAAGTGTTAACCTCTAAAGGACCGATGTGTACTTTTTTATTTTCAAAAATAAATCCTTTTTTTGTGAGTAGTTTTTCCCATTCATCTGTTAAAGCAAATATCCATTTTGTGCTTGAATTTTGTTCTGGTGAAATTACCGATAAAACGCCTACCTCCTCAATATATTCATAAAAGGTATATCCATATTTTAATGCTTCATTGATACTTTGAAGTTGTAATTCATCATAATTGCCAATACATATAACAGCTTTTTTACGGGTAATTAAATCAGAAGCACCAGCAATAATTTTTTGCCACCCTCCTACAGCATCAATTAGTAGAAAGTTGAGAGATTTTAAATCAAAGTCTTTTATTAGACTATCAATTGTTAGAGTTGATATTGGAAGAGCATCATCATCTCTAATTTCTGAATGTTCCTCTATACTTCCTATTGCTAAGCATGCATATCCAGTTTTGTCTAATGCCGCTGCTTCTATAATTTCAACTTGATGGAACTTATTTATCCTTCTTGTTTCTTTAAGATAAGGTATTATTTGTGGATTCGGTTCTAAACTTAAAATGTGCCCTTTCTCTCCAACTATATTAGCTAATTCTACCGTAATTCCTCCGTAACCTGCCCCAATCTCTATTGCACAATCACCTTCACTAAGTATATGTTTTACTATCTGTTGAAAGGTTTTTGATATATTGCCCCGTTCAATGAGAGTGTAATGAGTATAATTTTCTTTACTTTTTGGAAGTGCTAATTTTAAATTACTAAGTGTATCTAGCTCACTATATGATGATATATGTGCGGTTTCTATATATGTATTATTTTTTTCATATAAATTATTCCACTTCGCATCAGATATAGGCTCAATATTAATATGATCTTGCCATTCCCCTTCAGATAAATTATTTGCATATCCATTTACTCTTTGCTTCCACATTTCACGAAATGCCATACTTAGGTGAACTCCAAAGCGTGCTCCATCGCATAATGGCGATTGTACTAATTTTATTCTGAGTTTGGATCGAATAGATTCTAATTCGTCAATATTAGATGCTAATTCAATAACTTTGGATCTATAATCTTCCCAATTTTCAGTAACCCAATCTGTATTACCAGTATTATTAAGGTGGGTAACTGAATGGCGCCCAGCAAAGGTTGGACCTGCACATGTTACAACTGGAACTCCCATCCATAGTGCTTCACAGGTAGTTAACCCTCCTGAATATGGCCAAGGATCTAATGCAATATCTACTTTGTGATACGTAGCAAGTAAATCTTCATGGTATGCATATCCTTCAAAATTAAGACGCTCTTTGTCTATCCCATATTTTGAAAACAATTCAGTGATATGGTTAACAAATCGTTTAGTACTATATTGTTTACTTTTTAATAGCAGTTTGCTGCCTTTTACACTGTGTAAAATGTGAGCCCATTGTTTTATTAACTCATCATTTATTTTTGAAGGATTATTAAAGCAACCAAATGTAATGTAGCCGTTATACAGCGCTGGTAATTTCCCTACTTCTATATCGTATTCTGGAGGTTCATAACATACATAATCGTTTGGCAAACGTACTAATTTTTCGGTGTAGTAAGATTCTTCTCCAAATGGAGATTCATTATAATCGGTAAGCAAGTAATCCATACTTTTCATACCTGAGGTATTGAATAAACCCCCAACCCATTTTACTGTAATAGGTGCTGGTTCTAGCGCTACGGTTTTTAACCTATTAAATGCAGAATGCCCTGATAACTCTACGAGTATATCTATTTGATCATCTCTTATCAATTTGGCAATAACTTCATCAGTATACCCAATAACTGAAGTCCATTTGTGGCATATTTTTTTTATGCGTAAAGACAAAGAATCATACATGGAATGAGTGTTATAACCATAAATTTCAAATTGATTTTCTGGTAAATGCTCAAGAGCACGTGTTATCATCCATCCAACAGGATGCTTTCTAAAACCACCAGATATAAATCCAATTTTTAATTTCTTATTTAATGAAATGTCTGCGGGTATAGGTCTCTTATTTCTCTTTTTTGGAGCAAAATGTCGATCCCAGAGTAAATGTGCCTTATAAATTTCGTCTTTTGTTCTTCTTGGATTATAATGAATACCCATTAGATAGTTTGATAGAGACTCTGAGGCCTCTGGCACATCTTTTAAAGCTTGAAGGTAATGTTTTTCAGCTTCTTCAAATTTACCCATTTCAAGTAAACATAAAGCATAATTAATACGTAATCTACCGTCTTTTGGTTTTGATTGTAGTAATTGTTCATTTAATCTAATTGCCTCATCATACTTACCCCAATCTTTGTATGCAATCGCTAATTGTATGTTTGCAATCCTATTTTTTGGGTTAATTTTTAGTGCTTCTTTGATTATTTCAACAGCTTTCTTGTAGTCTTGAATCTTTAGATATATCGCAGATTGCCCTAAGTACGCTTCCATGTATTTAGGGTTCATTTGTATTGTAATGGTGTAGAGTTCTCTTGCTTTTTTTAAATCTCCCTGTTCTAAATAAATAGAACCAATCCTGTATGCTATACTAGGATTGGTTTGATCTAGCTTATTTGCTTCTGAAAATGCTTTCATTGCATTATCGAGATCTGCAATTGCCCGATAACTATCACCAATATTTATCCATGCCTCAACATAATCTTTCTTTAATTCAACAGCTTTATTACCAAATTCTAAAGCCCGCTCAAATTTTCCAGTGTTGTAGTAGCATACTGAAATTAGATGAAATGTTTCCGGTTCAATGGCATCTGAACTTTGTGCTTTATGCAAATATGATATAGCACTTTTATACATACCTTTACGGAGAAGAGCTATCCCCATAAGATGGTTAAGCATCAACGAACTTTTTCCTTTTTTTTCTAATGCCCTGAGAATCTTTATAGCTTTGTCAGGAACTGCATTTTTATTTTTTAATAAAGTTTGAGCTTGGGCTAATTTTTTCTGCACATCAATACATTTTATTGGTCTTCAAATCCAATTACCCAAAAATGATGCCATTACTTTTTTTTCTAGTTAATAAATGTTAACAAATACATAAAACACTTATTTGAGCTACCTTATGCATTGTATTTTTTATTTTTGATATAAATATTATCAAAATTCAAAGGTGATAAAATTTCCACACTTCGAATTTTTTTCCTTGTTTAAGGAAGTAGTTACCATTGCTGATAAAGCCAAAGGTTAATATCATTTAATTTTGAGGGATATTCTTCTTGGCACAATACTTGTTAACCCCTACTCTTGAATGAATTAGGTAATACCTATTTTATATTAGATTTCTTTAATAAATGAGATGTTTAATTATAAAAAAAAAATAGGTGCCGATAACTTTAAAATAAAAGCTGAAATCAGATTAACGTTATGCAAAATGCATCCTTGGTATACCAAAGACAAGCAATAATGAATGCTTCGCCGCTTAAGTTAGTGGTAAAAATGTACGACCTACTCAGTCAAGCTACTTATAAAGAGGACGATAGAAAAGTGAGAGAACTTTTATCTGGATTAATACAAGGTCTAAATTTTGATTATGAACCAGCTGGACAATTATTTGAGTTATACAGGTATTGCCAGGATCTATCACGAAAAAATAGATTTATTGAAATCCGTGAGATTTTAGAACCTCTTAGAGATACTTGGGAAGAAGTATCTAGTAGACAACAAAATACCAACCAAATAATTGCATAATTGTTAAAATAAGATATGGCTTCAATCTCCAGCTTATTTGCACAAACATCTTCTTATGAAACATTTGTTTCTCAATTAGTAACACTTGAGAGCCAAAAAAAACTACGCTTTGAAGAAGAAAAAAGTAATATCGAAGAAAGTAAAACGGCGGTAGGAACGATAAGTAAAGCAATCACAGATTTAGAAAGTAAAATAAAAGAACTCACCACTACTTCTAATAATTCTTTTGAACTTTTCTCCTCTAGTGTGTCTGATAGTAACATGCTAACAATAAATTCTGTTTCTGATTTAGATCGTGAAAATACATACAATATCACAATCGAAAGATTGGCAAAACGCGACGTTGCCTTAGATAATGTTAGAACCGCTGATGGTTCCGATTTATCATCATACGGAGATGGCTCGGTAACTTTAACAATTGGAGAAAAAACGGACACCATTAACCTATCCACATTTGGATTAACAAATAAAGAAATTTTAGATGCTTTTGTTACAGAAATTTCAACGAAATTTGGTACGGAAGCTAGTGCAAATGTATTTAACACCAATAGTACTGACATACAATTTTCCATTCAAAGTTTGGAGACAGGTTTTGATAATCGTATTCAATTTAGTGGAGCAACTGGGGTACTAGCCGAAATAACTAGTGGATTATCAGAATTGGTTCCAAATACACAACTAGATGCTTCTTTTACTATTGATGGTGTAACCTTTACCCGAGGTTCTAATACAGTAACCGATGCTATTTCTGGGCTAGATTTTACATTATTAGATACCACTAATGATGAGGAACAAATTAAAATATCTAGAGATATTGCTGGTTCTAAAAATAATATTGAAGATTTCATAAGCGCATTTAACCAAGTAAACGAAACTATTCGGGAACGTACATTTATTAATGCTGAAACTGGTAATAAAGGACCCCTTCAAAAATTCAGAACAATAAGAACATTTAGTACAAA
>JAYPYN010000005.1:11582-31427 GCA_038154605.1 Balneolaceae bacterium | reverse complement strand
ATGCAACCTCCATCACCAATGGAAATATTTCAAATTTTGCAGATTTTGGTATTTCTTTTGAAAATGATGGAAAAATGAAAATTGAAGACAGCGATCTGCTAGAACAAATTTTACAAGATAACCCAGAACAAATTACAGAATTTTTTTCAGATACTAGTTCACCCATATCAACCATTCTTGCACAATCGGAAAGTTTTACTGTATCAAATGGGATTCTTTCTTCTCTTGAAGATAGTTTAGATGATAAAATTGAAAACTTAGATAGGCTGATTTTAAGAGAAAATGACTATCTGATTGAATATGAAGAAGAACAACGACGAATTTTTAACGAATTAGATGCTTTACTAGAAGCTGGGCAACAACAATTTGATCAAGTTGTTCAATTTTCAACCGTAAACATACAAGCGCCTTCATACATATAAATTGGAAAAACTAAAAAATACCATATTGAAATTGAATGATTTAAGCGAACATATTTTAAAAGAATTAAAAAAGAAAAATCCATCGCTATCATTTATTCGAGAAAAAATGAATAATCGCGAAAAACATATTCAAATTCTAAACAGCTTAAAGCAAAATCAAATGGAAATGAAGCTATCTAAATTTGAGTTGGATAGTTTACATCTTTTATTTAGAACCTTTATATCTATGAATGAGCAAATACAATCCAAAATATCTACTCTTTTAGATATACAAATTGAAAAGCTTGCAGTAGCCACAAAACAACTAAAAGCTCGAGAGAGTTATGGAGTTAGCAAAACTCCAAAAATTTCATATTTTTAATACGTCTAAACCAATACATCTATGGAAATAAATAAATTATCAACTCAGCTGAGTGGGCAAATCGAAAGTTCGAAAGCTTCAGAGACAGGAACCACTAATCGTATTGCTGAAAGTAAAGAGCAAAATACAACTTCTGATAAGGTATCGATTAGTAGTTCTAGCATCCAAAATAGTGATGAACAATTTGCCCGTATTGAACTAGAAAAGGCGAATTCAGCCGCTTTCAGTAATTTAAAAGAATATAAAGCCCGAATAAAAGAATACGACGAGGCACGGCAAATTTCTCCAGAAGCTGCAAAAGAAACAGAACTGGGAAAAATGCTAAATGACCCTTCGGTTTGGGAAAAAATGGCAGAAAATATGTTTCGTTGATACAGTTCTATACATATAATATATTACCCAAAGAGAGCATTCCGCTCTCTTTTTTTGTAGTAATTAATTTGTTTATGCTTAGATTGTAATTTTATAAATGGCTTTTTATTCACTAATAATAGATATATGAAACATTCGATTCTAGTAATTGATGATGATGAATTATTACTTGGCTTTATTGAGGAAATACTTACTACTGCGGGGTATGAAATAACAGCGTTTAGTTCGCCAGTTAAAGGACTTGATTTTTTAAAAAAACAAGCTGTGGATTTAGTTATTTCTGATGTAAAGATGAATGAACTCACTGGAGATGAAGTTCTGACAGAGGTAAAAAAAGAATATCCAAATACCGGAGTTATTCTAATTACAGGATTTGGAAACATCAATCATGCTGTAAGAGCATTACGCAAAGGGGCATTCGATTATATCACTAAACCTTTCAAAGCTAAAGAACTGATTTTAAGAGTTCATAGATTTTTTGATTCTAATAATGAAATAAACACCCAAAAAAAGTCCACTAATTCACAACTAAAGACCATTCAGAAAAATTCTAGGTCTGACAAAGTTAGTCCAGTAAATGCAGGCAAGAAATCTGAAAATCCATTTATTGGAAACGATCCGCAAATAAAAAAATTAATGCGCATTTTACCACAAATTGCAAAAAATGTAGCCCCTATTTTAATACAGGGCGAAAGTGGTACCGGAAAAGAAGTATTCGCCCATCAGATACATATACACAGCAACAGATCTAATGGTCCATATATAAAAATTAATTGCGCTAATTTACCCTCAGAACTAGTTGAAAGCACACTTTTTGGACATATGAAAGGTGCTTTTACTGGAGCCATATCCGATAGAATGGGCGCT
Organism: Balneolaceae bacterium; assembly: GCA_038154605.1. GTDB lineage: Bacteria > Bacteroidota > Rhodothermia > Balneolales > Balneolaceae > HXMU1420-13. The sequence goes on along the minus strand of JAYPYN010000005.1, from coordinate 29,405 downwards.
TTCGATGCCGCAGAGGGAGGAACTTTATTATTAGACGAAATCACCGAAATAGAAATTAATGTGCAAGCAAAATTACTGCGTGTACTTCAAGAAAATGAATTTTATAGAGTTGGTAGCCAAAAACCAATTAAAGCCAATGTTCGTATTCTGGCTACTTCTAATAGAAATATTGCAGATGCTATAAGCGATAAACAGTTTCGAGAAGATCTATACTATCGTTTAAATGTATTTCCCATTGAAATCCCCCCCCTTAGACATCGTAAAAGCGATATTCCATTACTAGTGAATTATTTTTCAGAATTTTATACAAAAAGATATGGTCTTGAACCTAAAAATATTTCTAAAGAGTTAATGGATTATATGGTTGCTCTAGATTGGCGAGGAAATGTTCGAGAACTTAATAATAAAATGCATCGGGGGATTATTTTAGCACAGGAGGCTAGTGAAGTTTTAATAGAGCATGTAAATAACGAACTTTTTTCGAGTACCGACGCCACTTTAAGTAACGATTCCATATCCTCAGATGTACCCTTAATGTCGATCGAGGAAATGGAAATGAAGCTTATAAAAAAAGCTTTAGACGAAACACTTGGTAATCAAAAAAAGGCGGCACAATTATTAGGTATTTCTGATAGAACGATCCGAAATAAATTAAAACAATACGGCGAAGAATAATAGTACTTATTAATTTTGGTGGAGGTATCAGATTATATCTTGCACTATACCAATTAAAAAAAGCGGGATCTATAAACAACATAGACCCGCTTCCCTATAGTTAGTTAATTTATTAATGTACTTATGCCACCATTGAGGCTAAGTTCCTTGCTTGCTCTACTCTACCTGTTTTTACCAATGTAACTATTAAACGGCGTCTAAATTCATCGTTTTGAGGGTAGTGATTATATAATTTTGAATACACTTCATACACTGTTTCATACCAATTGTTTTTTATAAACATTTCCATGTAATCATTTAGAAGTGATAAATCCGGATCGGATAGCTCCTGGTCTAAAGTATGCTCGTACATTTTTTTGAAAAAAAACTCACTCTTTTCAAAATCCTGCAATTCAATAGATAGCACTAAAAGTTGTTTTAAGAATTTTCTGTCTAACTTTCCCTTTTTTTGATTAAATAACTCTTCTAAATGCTCTCTAGCTTCTTCTATGTAGCCCGCTTTGAAAGCCAAATCTACCAAACTTATCAATGTTTCTTCAATAGTTATACGCACATCATAACTGGCTTTTGAATAAAGCTTTAAGTGATCATAGAATGTGATTTCATAATATTTATTCAACGCATCATATGCCTCTTCATAATTTTTGTTCAGCTCATTTACTTTATAAATAATTAAGTAAGGTAAATGCTGAAATTTCTCCTCAGCCATAGATTTTTCTGCGGCTAAAAGAGCGAGTTCCCACCTAAATTGCTCTGCATGGCAAGTAGCTACACCGTTTAATGCACTCAATCGGTCAAAAGGTAATACCATTTCCGAATTAGCAATTACACGATATTGAGCTGCAGCATGTATAAACTTTCCTTTTTTAAATAATCGATAACCATTTTCGATAAATAATTGAGGCGCGTAATTGCGAATTGCCATTTCTTGCTCAATATCAACTACTGCATTAGGGTTTTTGGTTGCCATTATTTCTATTGGCGTATTGGATAACGCAATACCTTGGCGTATTATGCTTCTAGTGGCATCAGGAAGGTTTACCCCATCAAACTGAAATCCATCAAAATTATTTATCAAGCGCATTTGATAGTATTGATAGTTCTTTTCACTTCCTCTGTGATGTATTAGAGTTGCCGGCCATTCTTTGTTATTTTCTTTAATCTGACTGTCCAATTCTGAGATACGTAATGTCTCGTCATCAATTAAAAATAACTTCCACTTGTTATTTCCATAAATTAGAGCATCATTCCATACCGATACTCTTGAATCTTCTTTTTCATATCTAAGCCATTCGATATGTTTTGGTACAGAATTGGGACGATTTTGGTTACTTGCAATTGTAATTTTCCCGAAAGATTGAGAAAAAGCATTTAACTTTTCTTTTGTAAAAAAAGCTATATCACTTAGGTACCAAACTATATCTACCCAAGCCGTTTTTATGTTTTTATTATCTGTATTTGTTGTTATACTCATTTTTAAACATCCTCTTGTTTTTTTATAGTTAGATATAGTTGAGCAATGAGTTGCTAAACATTCTTGTATGTACCGCCATAGCCGACTGATAAATGGTTTCGTTTCTTTGAAGCTCAGAAATAGCTTGTGCAAAATCGGTATCAACGAGTTTACTTATCTCAGAGTTTTGAGTGATTTTAGTATTTTCAAATTGGTCGTATAGATATTCAATTCTGGCAATATTACTACCTAAGCGTGCTGCAAGATCTGTAGTATGATCGATGAGTTCATCGGCACCTGGTATTAAATCATTTAATGCATCGGTATCATTATTTAATAATGCATTTTCAATATTTTCGATAATTTCGAAGAAATCTCCCTTTTTTGTAGTTCTAATCTCATCTCCAGTTACACTTATTTCTATTTCAACATTATTATTCGCGGTTATTTTTATAGGGGTTGAATTACTTGTATCAGCTACTCCGCCAGTTGCAGATGCATCTAATAAAAAAGGAACTTTATCGCTGTTGGTTCCAGCAAACAAATATCTATCACCATAACTAAGGTTAAATGTCGCAATTAAAGAATCTCTTATTCCTGATAGTTGATCTGCCATATTTTGTCGATCAACTTGGCTGTAGGTTTCTGATGCAGATTGTACTACAACTCTCTTAATTTCAATTAGTTCGTCAATGGTTTTATCAAGTGCATCTTGAACTAACCTTCCTTGTCGGAGTCCACTATTCATATTTTTTTGGAATTGCTCAGATTCTCTTATGTCCTCTTCAATAACCCTACTTCGTTGAAAAGAAATTGGTTCTTGAGAAGGAAGCCGTACTTTTTTTGAACTGGATAAGCTAGATTGGATGTCTGCCATCTGAGTACGATTACGATTTACATCTCGCATAAAATTATCAAATACTATTCGATTAGTAACTCTCATAATCTATCCCACTATTCCTAATAAGGTGTCATACAAATTCCTAGCTGTTTCCATTACTCTAGCTGAACCTTGGTAAGCATTTTGGAACTGAATCATATTGGCTAATTCTTCATCGATATTAACCCCTGATTGACGTTCCTGTTGGGTTTGTAACATCGCAATTTCCGCTTCATTTGTTTCTAATTGCGATGCTAAAGCATACAATGCAGATCCTGGAATGCTTATTATTTCAATGGTATGATCAATAATTTTTCTTCCATTCATTAACCCAAGATTCCTCAATTCATTTATTTCTGATGCTACATCTCCATTACCAGCTTCATCAAGGTTTGAACTAGCTGCAATATGTGCTGGGTTGGAAATCAATTCAGAATTAATTGCAATTGAACCTGCCGAGGTACCTGTTGCATTAAAAAAATCACGATTAATAGAATCATTTAATCCAAATCCTGAGTTATGAATACTATTTACCTCTTGCACCAAAGTGGCTGCAATTCTATCAAATTTTTCTCTTAGTTCAGGTAGTTCATTAGAATACATATCGAGTTGAGCACCAAGTTCGCCTCCTTTAATATCAATTATGGCACCTCCAGAAATTCTAACATTAAATTCTTTTTCATACGGATTCACCTCTGATCGTAAAGATAAATTAAATTCGTCATCTAGCACCCGAACACCACCAATTCTAATTTCAATTGCCCCTGTATCAGAATCTGTTTTGGTAAAATCAACGAGTTTGGCTAAATCCTCTAATTTACTTACTCTCATATCTAAACTAGTGCTATCAGCATTGCCATACTGCACACTCTTTACAATAGATTCATTTAAAGACTGTATATCGGAAAGTACATTATTGATATTATTTATGATAGTTTCTGCGTCTTGTGCTACTAATTTATTGGTATCACTCAGGGTCTGATCGATATTCGTAAACTTGGAAGCAAGTTTCTGTGCCTCCGAGATTAAACTATTTCTTACACTTATGTCTTGCGGGTCGCTTGCTAATTCTGAAAACATATCGAAGAAACGGCTAATTCGAACATCTAGATCTTCCCCCGAGTCGGTTGTCATAGAGGCTTGGAGCCTTTCAAATATTTGATTTTTATAACTCATGTATCCAAACTCTTGCCTTTTTTCATTCGTCAAAATGTCGTTCATATCATTTCGAAGGCGAGTTGCGGTTGAGATATTTACACCAAGTCCACTTGAGGACAATCCAGTATTATCCCCTATTGGAGTTTTATCTACCCTTTGGCGTGTATATCCTGGTGTATCAGCGTTAACTATATTGTTCGAGGTAACAGTTAAGGAACGTTGTGCACTAGCCAACCCACTTTTAGATATTTCGAACAAAGTATTCATGGTATATGTTTATGCTCTTTGATTTAACGCAATACCTGGCACAACAGAATGTGTGGTTCCTGTAGCGCTATAACGCATGTTTCGTTCGGTACCTTTAGCATATAATGTATCTAGCATTTTTGCATTGCTAGACATTGCAAATTCCAATAACTCTACAATTTGTAAGTGCTTACGTTGTAGTTTTGCAACATTTTCTTTCAGAAGATTTTGCCAATGCTCAATTTGGGATGAATAATCTGGAAACAACTCTTTTAATGTAGCTAGTTTTATTCCCTTTGTTTCTTTTACACTCTCTAAAATTGAACTTAGTTCACTAATAAAGTCTTGTTCATTCTCGGTATACCGTATAGTTAAGGATGCATGAAGACTTGACAATTCCTCAATTTTTGATGTATTTGATGCAATAATTGCATCAATCTGGCACTCCATTAATTCAATCATTTTATTCGAACTCTCATGTAATGAGTTAATTTTTTGTGAGAGTATTTCTATCTCTTTAGGTATTTCATTAGCTATTTTCATCATCTCTATAATTTTAGTGTTTCTCTTCTTTTGTTTGATTCCAGTATCTGGATACCAAATCAGCCATACCCAATTTTCTTTGTGAGGCTAATTCGGTAGCCAATGCATCGGTGATAAATTCCCTGTACATTTTATTTGCATTACCCATCATGCCTCCTTCAATTTTGAAGGAGTTTTTTGTGAGTTCTTTTACTAAATGTTTAGCAAAAATCTCCTCGAATTGTACCGCAGCCTGTTCTCGTTGTCGTATTTGTTTTCTAGACTCAGACAAGACTGATTGATTAAGCGATATTGGGTTTTGAATATTCATAGATCAACTCCTACATAACAATTAACTTTCCACGTAATGCACCTGCTCTATTCAATGCCTGAAAAATTGCAATAATATCACGTGGGCTAAGCCCTAGTGCATTTAATGCAACTGCTAAATCTTGGACAGATGTTTGCGGCTCTAATACTATGGTCTGGGCTGGAGACTCATTAATTCCAGTCTCATTAATACTGGTTAAAATTGTGGTCCCTCCGCTAAGTGCGGGTGGTTGGCTAACTAGAGGCGTGTTTTGAGTTCTTACTTGAATGCTTCCATGAGAAATCATTACATCGTCGATGATAACATCACCACCTGCAACAATGGTACCCGTTCTTTCATTAATTACTACTCTTGCAATAGATTTTACCTCAATTTCTTGCTCTAAAATAATACTAGTAAATACATTCATAGCTCCTTGATCTTGGAAATCAGCAGGCCAAGTTACTTTTACTAAGCCTGGATGTTGCATCATTGCTATTTCTTCATTGAAAGTTGTATTTATTACTTCAACAATACTTCTTGCATTAGCAAAACTAGGATCTCTTAATACCAAACCTAACGGTTCATCGGTGGTAAGTTCATAATCATCATTCTTTTCTACCATCGCTCCACTTGGTATTGTTGCTGTTAATGTTTGATTTTGACTAATTCTGGAGCCTTGAACTTCTGCAGTAATTCCACCCACAATAAGCGAACCTTGCGCTTTTGCATACACTTGTTCTGTATTTGGATCAAAAAGAGGAGTTTGTAATAATACCCCACCTGCCAAGCTACTAGCATCACCCAATGATGAGACTGTAACATCGATATTGCTACCCGGAGCATGGTATGGTCCTAACTTTGCGGTAACCATTACTGCTGCCACATTACGAGTTCTTAATCGATTTGGATCAACAGTAATGCCAAAATTTTCTAACATATTAGAAATAGACTGAATCGTAAATACTGCACCACGGCTGCTTGAAGATCGATCTCCTGTTCTATCCAAGCCGGTAACTAACCCATATCCTATAAGTTCTTTACTGGATGTGTTCTGAATTTCAACAATATCAGATAAACGAGATTGCGAAAACCCACTTGAACTTAAGAGCATAAAGAGCACTAAAATATATACTGTTTGATATGGCATTCTTTTACTCACTCTATTTTAATTGTTTGATTTACCGCTACTTAAAACTGCAACTGCTGCTAATCCAATACCTATACTCCCAAATACAATTTTTTTGAGTATCCCTTTATTCCCTTTTTTGTCTCTAAAACCACCCATCTTTAAATAGCTAATTTCTGCATTGGCTATGCGATACGATAGCACTTGATTTTTGCCATCTATATCATTGACCCGAACAGTTCCTGCAATAGACATTTCATGTACCTCTCCATTTACTTCTGTGCGTCTTTTCCCTTGAACTTTTAAATCACCTTGTTCATTAACCTCAACAATTTGCACACTTACAAACCCTTCTAGTAATTGGCGCTGTGTAGCTAAGTTTTTTTGATCAGTTCCATAATTAACCGATACTCCACTACCAAAAATAGGTTCAAATGGTATAAAATTACCCGATAATGTTCCATTTGTCTGCATATTGGAATTGGAGGTAACTTTAGAATCGGTGGTAGAACTCCCTTGTAAATTCTCTTTCAATACCACAGTAATTATATCTCCTACCTTCTTTGCTTTAACATCACTATAGAGAGAAAATTGACCATATAAGTTATTTGGCATAAAAAATAAACCCAACATAGCTAGTGTATTAATAATTGTTATTGCTGTGTTTTTACCCATTGTACTTCTCCTTTACCTATAATTTTCACATCATATTTTTTTCTAGTTTCTTGACAATAAATACCTATTTGTTCGCCTTTAGCTCCACTTTGTCTAGCTTCACAACTCAATGCCAACTTTATAAACCCTTTACTGTATCTCATGGTCACTGCATCGCCTGGGTTAATTACTACTTTTTTACTTAGCTCTTGTACTCGGATTGCTTGCCCTGGTAGCAGATTTTTTCTTATTGATTTATTATTTAACTCTGCTAAATCATAAACAAATTGGTCTCTTCCTAGTTTTATTTTCACCCATTTATAATGAAACATACTCGAATCTGCCAATTCATTCCTTTTTATGCGTTCAGTTGCCACTAGTACATACTGCTCTGCTTTAATTTTCAGCTGAATTTGAGTACTAGAACGCCCTGCACGAGTTTGATAAATAAGGTTAAATCGTGTGTATTCTCTAATAGTACCAATGGCAGTTACAGCGCGTATGTTATGAGGACCAACTTGGAGCACACTGTTAGGTATCCATTTAACTGAAAGTTCAATTTGATACCTTTCTGGATCTAAATGGTCTGCTAAATTAATAGCCGCCAACTCTAGAACTTTATGTTTTGTTTTCTCTTCAACAGTTGTTGGCTGTGGCATCACAAAAGAAAAAAATAGAGCTATGAATATATAAATGATCATTTATCTTTTAATCCCATTTGTTACTGACATCATATCTTCAGCGGTTTGTACCATTTTAGAATTTGTTTCATAAGCTCGTTGTGCTTCAATCAATCGAACCATTTCCGTTACTATATCAACATTTGATTGCTCTAAGTAGCCTTGCCGTACCACTCCAAATCCTTCGTCTCCGGGTGTGCCAAAAAATGCTAGACCAGATGCCTCTGTTTCTATAAAAAGATTATCTCCTATGGCTTCCAAGCCGCCATTATTTGCGAATTTAGCTAATTCTATTTGCCCAATTTGTACTTCAGAATTATCGCCTAAAGTAGCTTTTATAGTGCCATCCGCTGCAATATTTAACCCTAAAGCATCGGTAGGTACTTCTATTTGACCTGCAATGGCTAATCCAGAATTATTTACCAAAAGACCATTTGCATCTCTGCTAAAATTACCATCTCTAGTGTAAGCTGTACTTCCATCAGGCATTTCAACCTGGAAAAAACCATCTCCACTAATAGCGATATCTAGTACGTTACCTGTTTCAGCGACAGAGCCTTGCATAAAATTTCGGATGGTTGCTACCGCCCTAGAACCATGCCCTATTTGTAAGGACGGCCCATCGCTAGTACTTCTGCTAGAAGAGCTCCCCATTTTTGAAGCTGCAATTTTTTCATAGAATAAATCTTGAAAAGCAATAGTGCTTCTTTTAAAACCTGTAGTTCCTACGTTTGCTAAATTGTTTGCGATATTATCAACCGATCGCTGTTGGGCGCTCATCCCCAATGCTGCAGTACTTAGTGCTTTAGGCATAATGTTCTGATTTAGTGTTCATGTTCATTAGAATTTTCCTAATCTTGAGGTTACTTGCGAAAGCATATCATCGGTGGTTTTCATTGCTTTCTGTTGCGATTCGAACATTTGCATATTTCGCATCATATCCACCATTTCGGTTAGAGGTTGCACGTTACCTTTTTCGTAATAGCCCTGCATAACCATACCAACGCCCTCATTAGATAACTCAATTTCATTTTTTACAGTAAAATAGGTGCTTCCTTTTCGGTCTAAGATATTTGGGTCTTCAACATGCACCATTTGTAGCTTATCGATAGATTTTCCATTTATAAGAATGGTTCCATCTTTCGATATTTCTAATTGATTAGGACCTACAATCTCATTATTGGTTTGAAATAACTCAGATAAATGGATTGGGCCAGAATCACCAAGAACTTGCGCTCCGTTGCTATTTACTAATACACCATCAGAGTTGAGTGAAAATCGCCCATCTCTAGTTAAAAACTCTTGATCGCCCTCTTGTACTTTAAAAAAACCACCACCATTTATTGCTACATCAAATTCATTACCAGTAGGTTCCAAAATCCCTTGTTCTAAGTTGATTTGACTAAGAGGTACGGTTGTATGCACTTCATTTCCGTTAATATTTTCTTTAATCATTCTGTAGAATAGCGTATTCCCTTTAAACCCCGGAGTGTTTATGTTCGCTAAATTGTCTGCAGTAACATCCTGCGATCTTTGTAAGACCTGCATTGCCTGCATTTGCATATATATTCGATCTAACATTTTCTTTTGATTAAAAAAAATTGAAAAAATTTAAGTGAATGATGAATGTTGCCGATAACAACTAATTACAAATATTCAGATACGCTTGATCAAACTTTATGCCATATCAAATTCGGTATATGAATTAGCAACATACCCCCCTCTTAAAAGTGCTTTAAACATCGTTTTATAGTTTAAAATGTATTGTTACAGCACAGATATACCGTTTTTATAAGTACATTATAAATTGCAGAAATTTTTTCCCTTTATGGAAAATCTTCCGCGCAACTACCTACTCAATCCTATGTTTTTTTACTAATTCTGTGATTTTAAATCTGGTACCGTTTTTGAGTTTATACCACCATGGCTAATGAAAAATCAGATCAAGAAAAAACCGAAGAACCCACAGCTAGACAACTACAAAAAGCTCGTGAGGAAGGCAACGTTAGTTTAAGTAAGGAGATTTCCTCAGTAGTTCTTATGATTGCAGCCTTACTTATGTTTATTGGTGTAGGTGGCTTTATTTACGATCGTATAACCTATTTATTTGAGAATTTTCTCTACACTTCTGGCATGGGGTTTATTGATCAGAGTGATGCAATAAGCCATTTAACAACGGCCCTTTACGTAGGATTAGAAATAATTATGCCCACTAGTATAATACTATTAATTATGGCAATAGGCGTTAATATAATCCAAACACGGGGAGCATTTTCAGCCAAAGCGATGGCTTTTAAAGGGAATAAACTTAATCCCATTAAGGGGATGGGTAAAATATTTTCCACCAAAGGTTTGGGTGAGCTTGTAAAAGGGTTTATGAAACTAGGAATAGTTGGTATAATCGGATACTACGAGATAATCTATGATGTGAATAACTACATAGGTTTTTCAATCATGCCCATCGAATATAGTATGTCACAGATGGGAGGGTATATACTTAGTTTTGTAGTTAAAGTATTCTCAGCTCTATTCATTCTATCTATTGGTGATGCAATTTTTCAAAAATATCAGCATACCAAGAGTTTAAAAATGACTAAACAGGAAGTTAAAGATGAGTACAAACAAATGGAGGGAGACCCACTAGTAAAAAGTCAACGAAAAGCATTTGGGCGAAAATTGATTCAACAAAAACGAATGGATCATGCTGTACTTGCGAGCGATGTGGTAGTAACAAATCCCACCCATTATGCAGTAGCTTTAAAATATGACCCTGAATTGAATGGCGCACCAATGGTGATGGTAAAAGGGCAAAGATTACGTGCTAAAAAAATAAAAGAATTAGCAAAAGAATATGGCATACCTATTGTAGAAAATAAACCCGTAGCACGTGCACTTTTCGCAACCGCAGAAGAAGATGGATTTATTCCAGAAGACCTCTACAGAGCTGTTGCTGAAATTCTAGCCTATGTTTTCAAATTAAAAAATAAACACGGAATGTAGCTTAAATGAAAATTGGCGGATTAGATACCAACAAATTAAAAGGAACTTTTTTCCAAACGGATGTACTGATTTCCTCTGGGATAGTAATGATTTTATTAATCATGATTATTCCTTTTCCTACACAGTTAATGGATTTTTTTCTTGCATTGAATATTACACTATCACTTATAGTACTTCTTGTAGCGTTTTATGCTTTAAAGCCTTTACAATTTGCCGTTTTCCCAGGAATGTTACTTATTCTCACCTTATTTAGGTTATCACTTAATGTTGCAACTACCCGCCTTATATTAAGTGAAGGTTATGCGGGTAATATAATAGAGGCATTTGGTGGTTTTATCGTACAAGGAAATTTTGTTATTGGAATTATCATCTTTGCTGTGTTGGTCATTATAAATTTTGTAGTAATTACAAAAGGTGCTACACGTATTGCTGAAGTAGCCGCTCGTTTTACCTTAGATGCCATGCCAGGTAAACAAATGTCAATAGATGCAGACTTAGCTGCAGGCTTATTAACGGATGAAGAAGCAAAAACCAAACGTTCTGAAATTGCTAGAGAAGCAGATTTTTATGGAGCCATGGATGGTGCATCAAAATTCGTTCGCGGAGATGTAATTGCTGGTCTCTTGATCACGTTTATAAATATTATCGGTGGGTTGATTATTGGTACACTTCAACTTCGTTTACCAATAGCAGAAGCAGCAGCAACATATACTTTAATGACAATTGGCGATGGGCTGGTTTCACAAATTCCCGCACTTCTAATTTCAACTGCATCGGGAATGATTGTTTCTCGGGCTGCTTCTGAAGGAAATTTAAGTAATGAACTTACAGAACAATTATTAGGTAATCCGAAAACAGTAGTAATTGCTGGTTCTTTTGTGTTTTTTTTAGGTTTAATGCCTGGCTTACCTGTAGTTCCATTTTGGGGTATTTCAGGATTTCTATTTTTTATGGGATTTAAAAATTTTAGGGATGCTTCCAAAAAAGAGGAGGAAGAGCTAAGTGCGCTTAAAGCAGAAGGTATGGTGCAAAAAAAAGAAGATCCTGTAGAAAATTATCTAATCATGGATACTTTAGAATTAGAGATTGGATACAGCTTAATACCCATGGTAGAAATTACACAAGGTGGCGATTTACTCGATCGTATGACTTCTTTAAGAAAACAACTTGCAGCAGAATTAGGAATAATTATACCATCTATAAGAATTAGAGATAATGTACAACTAGATGCTAACCACTATACAATTAAAATGAGAGGTGTAGTACAAGGTGGAGGCGAGCTCTTACCTGGGTACTACCTAACATTAATTCCAGAAGACTTTAAACCAAAAATTCAAGGTATTGAGACTAAAGATCCAACTTTTGGAATGGATGCAATTTGGGTAAGTGGGAAAAATAAATCGGAAGCAGAAAAATATGGGCTTGCAGTAATTGAAGCTGGAGCAGTAATTACTACGCATTTAATGGAACTGCTTAAGAAAAATGCACACAAACTTATTGATCGCCAAATGGTTAAAAAGTTAGTCGAAAACGTAAAAGAACAGGCTCCAGCACTTATAGAAGAGTTAGTGCCAGATGGGATGAAAATTGGGGATATTCAAAAAGTACTTAAACGGTTACTACGCGAACGTGTACCAATCCGAGATCTAGTTACCATTTTAGAAACATTGGCTGATTATTGCCAACAAACTACTAATACCGATGTATTAAATGAATATTGTAGAGCTGCACTGTCTGAAACTATTACACGGCAATTTATAACTACCAACAACGAGGTTATTGTAGTAATGTTAGAACCTCAATTGGAGTCCCATCTTATAGCCCAAGCTCAACAAGGCACATTAAATAGTAATACACTGGGACTTACCCCCGAAACAGTAGAACGGTTGTATCAATCCTCTTCAAAAATATTTACCAATATGGTAAAAAAGGGGCTTGAACCGATTTTACTTACTTCACCCATTCTACGTTTTACTCTATATGAGTTCTTGGCACCAATTTTGCCAGATATAAATGTGTTATCGTATAATGACATTAGCCAAGATATTCAGTTCAAAACTTTTGATCGTTTAACGGTTAACGCTACACAGCAAGTTACACAATCAGTAGTTCCTAGCACTAATGAACCAACAATTACTGAGGATATAGAGTTAGTATGATACTTAAGAATATTTTTGGAAAAACAGTAGAAGCAGCTAAAAAAACTGCTTATCAAATGTATGGTAATGACATCTTAATCCTAGAGACTTCAGAACCGTCAAAAATAGGGAGTGAGGCCAAAATCACGATCTTTTCTGATACGCAAATTAATACCTCCTCAAGTACTACATCAACGACAAAAACGGTACAACATACAAAAAATGATGATGTTGAAGGAGTACAATTTGATCGAAGCAATACTCTATCAGCAGAATCATTGGGGAACAGCAAGTCAAATTTGATGTCAATTAGAAAGTATGCAACTGAACAAATTCTTCTAGAAAAGAAGAAAAAAAATGACGGCCTAGTAGAATCTAAATATTCCTCATCCTCAAACGAAGATTTGAATGAGGAAAAAAATTCCCAGCAGTACTATAACAGGAAAAATTTACTACATCCAAAGATATCAATTGATCAGCAAAATTTTAATAATCAAACTCCGGCTTCAGTTTTATCAACGTCTAATGGTAAATTTATTACTCATTTTAGAGAAGCAAAACCAAAGGTAGAAATCGGTGATTCGCGATTAAATGTACAATCCCCAATTCAAAATCAAAAGGCTATTAAGGCACTTCATAAACGCTTTGATAAGCTTGAAAAATTATTTGATACCTCTCTTATTTCGGCAAATTTAGATTATGCAAGCCACCCTTTATTTCAACAATTGGTAAAAACCGGGATTAATACTACCACCATAAGCGGTTGGTTTAGTGAAATCATAAGTTTTGGAATAGACCCTTTTGAGCATAATGAACTCTTTATGACCAAATTGGCTAAAATTTTACGTAATTCATTAAGTAAAACATCATCCAAAGAGCCTAGCCCATTTATGTTGTTTGTGGGGCCGTCTGGTGTTGGAAAAACAACTCTTATTATGAAATTATGCCTCCACCCAGATTTCATGCTCAATAAAAAGGTTGCTGTAGCTTGTATTCATCCCCAACAAAATGTTGAAAATGCTTATTTCAGTATCTTAAAGCCATTTTGTAGAGCAGAAAATATTTCTTATTTCGAGGTTAAGAAAGGCTTAGATGTGGGCGATTATTTAAAGGAATGGAAAGAATTCGATCATGTTTTGATTGATTCACCTTCACTTAGTATTGAACATGAAGAATCCTTCAGAGAATATTGGAAACTTAGACAATTATTAACTCCACTTACTCCTCTGGAAGTTCACTTTGTGGTAAATGCGGCTAGAAGTAAATACTACTTCACAAATACATCAGCAAAAAATCATCCTATGCAACCTGATTATATCTCTATAACACATCTTGATGAAATTTCTCAATGGGGTCCATTAATTCCTTTTATGAAAGAGATGAACTGTGCTGCTAGATATATAAGCACTGGATCTATTTTACCAACAAGTTTAGGTGAATTTAAACCTCAATGGTTCGCACAAAAAATTTTGGAGATTTAAATCAATGATGCATCAATTTGAACGAGAAGAGTCTTATATATGTGCCATAATTAGTGGGAAAGGCGGAGTGGGTAAAAGCTTAACTACTATAAATATGGGCGCTATGCTAAATGATATGGGCTATAAAGTGGCTATCATCGATGCAGACTTGGGATTAGCAAATTGTGCAACCATGTTAAACGAAACAGTACAAGCAACTACCTGTCAATGGATTTTAAATGAATGCGATCTTGAACATATTTGCCAAGATATAAATGGCATTACCTTAATTACTGCTGCAGATGATCCGCAGGAATTATCGATAGATACTTCTCTTATTATGGAAGGGCTTGATCAAGTTCTTTCCACTTTAAAAAAAACTCATGATTTTATATTAATTGATACCCCTGCTGGTGCACGGGAAATGAGTCTTTGGGCTTTAGATGCCGCACATATGGGCGTTTTAGTATTAGTAGATGAACCATCTGCAATCTCTGATGCTTATCGATTTTGTAAATATGTATTCAGTATTGATCCCACCTATATTTTTGGAGCTGTAGTGAACTTTACTGAAAATGAAAAAAATGCGCATGGTACAATAGAACGTTTTAATGCAATTTTAGCACATTTTTTACAGAAAGAATGTACCTATTTAGGTTTTATTCCAAATCATCATCAAGTAAGGAAAGCCATTTTAAAACAGAACACTCTTCTTGGAATAAATCCGAATAATTCAATTAATCAAGAGGTGGAATTTATTATTCAAAACTTCATTTCAATATCAAACACATGTAAAAGAACAAAACTTCATCTAGCATATGTAAACCATAAGGAGACAGATCCATGCTTTTAAGACTAATATTGGTGATATCTCTGTTGTTGTTTATGTTGCTACTCATATCGGGTGCGCATATTAATGTTGCTTTATACAGAAGCCTTTTGGTATTCATTGGGCTATTCTCTGTAATCTACGTATCCATTTTTTTATTGAATGTAGTCCGAGACAGAAATACAACCGACAAAATATCTGTGGGTAGTAATAATCAAAATACCGAGCAGGAGGCCTAATCATGGGAAACAAAACGTTACAAGAATTGATGGAATTATATGCCACCAACCCTATTGATGCCATTAGAAACGCAGTTATCAGTAAATCAATGCCACTAATTAGAAGCATAATTGGAAAAATTAGCCGGCCCGATCAACCTCTTTCACAACGAGAAGATCTTGAGAGTGCAGCAATTACGGGTTTACTTCAGGCTATGAAATCATACGATTGTACTAGAAACATACAGTTTAATACATTTGCCTATTATAGGATTCGGGGGGCTATAGTTGATTATCTTCGAAGTATTGATCAATTACCTAGAAAACAACGAAAAAATTATGGAGAAGTTCAAAAAGCAATTGAACAACTTAGTCAAGTTCTAGGGCGTGAGCCATCTAGCCAAGAAGTGGCGCAGGAGCTAAATATGGATATTAAAGATTATCATAAGCTTCTATCAAATGTTCAACAACGAAATGTACTTTCATTAGATAGTCCGGCATACGACGCTCAATCTTCGTCTTATTATGATACTCAAGTTGATCCTAATAGTGAGATACCTGACAATAATCTTGAGAAAAAAGAACGTACAGCTGCAATAATGAAAAAAATTGGAGAGTTAAAAGAACGTGATAGATTAGTATTGATGTTGTATTACTACGAAGATATGACTATGAGTGAAATTGCCTTGTTACTTGAACTTACTGAGGCTAGAATTTCGCAAATTGTTGGTAAATTATTGCTTCAATTACGCCAGGAATTAACAAAAGAGGAAGTAGTTTATGTAGCAAATTAACTCATCTAATACTTCCGTAACACAAATTGAAAAATAATACTTATTGTAAAGCTAAGATGAACCGATAAGAATAACAGGATAGTATTACCTATGGGAAATAGTAGATGGCGTTCTTACCAAACATATCAAAACTTAGCAAAATACCTCAGCTGCTAAAGCATAAAAGAGAAGAAGAAGAGCATGAAAGACAGAAGAAGAAGCAACGAGAAAAGGAACGGAATTCAAAATTTATTTTTGATGAAGTTACTATAAGCCAATCTTCAAAATCACATATAGAGATAGAAAAATTAATAAAATTACCTCAAGTGCCAGAAATTATCAGAGAAAAAGATGAGGGTAAAGGGGTGAAAATAGATCTAAAAATCTAAAAATTTATCTAGATGATTATTCTATCCTTGTATTTTACCTAATAATCCCTCTAAATAGTAAAATAGATTTTGAAATATGATATCAAATGCTGCTGGCAAATAAGGAACTAGTAACATAAAGATAGACACGCCAACTCCCATTTTAATTGGTAGCGAAATAAACATTAGATTCGCTTGTGGCATAATTCTACCAAAAATGGCTAAAGACACATCCAACAAAAAAATAGTCATCATAAATGGAGCGGTCAGTTGAACTCCCACCACAAATAAGTAGGTAGCAATTTCAAGTAAGTAAATACCAGCAAGATGTATATTATGATCTACCACTGGAACTATTTGATAACTTTTTGCTAAAGCAGTTAGGTAAATTTTATCTCCATCGATACTTAAAAAAACAATTACAGCCATCATGCCTAGGATATTTGCAACAATAGAATTCTGTTGATTTGATGATGAGTCCATCATTGTTGCAAAACTAAGACCTGTATTATAACTTATTAACGTTCCAGCCATTTCAAATCCTGCAAATACTAGTTGACCAACAACGCCCATGGCCATGCCAACTAGAGCTTCTAATATAATCGCTATTACAACATTAAGTACGCCATTTGCACTAGATATGCTTACACTTTCTGCTGGAATAACGAAGAAAAGAAGGATGGAAACTGTCATCGCAAAATAAATTTTTACTTGCGTTGGAAATGAATTAGTACTAAAAAAAGGAGCTACCATAACCACTCCGCTAACTCGAACAAAAATTAAAAATGCGGATAAGAGAAGATCCATAATTGGTTATTCCCTACTTTTTATAATGCAACCTGTGGTATAAATTCAAAGGCTCTTTGCGTAAAATCGATGGCGAATTGAAGCATAAATCCAAACATAAAAAATAGTACCAGAATTACGGCTACCATTTTTGGAACATAGGTTAACGTCATTTCTTGGATGGAAGTAGCCGCTTGAAATATTGCAATTCCCAATCCCACACTTACTGCTGCAATCATTACTGGAGCACATAGTACAACAACGGCGGTTAACATTTCTTGTACCCAAAATAATGCTGTGTCTACATTCATAAAATTACCTAAAGCTTTCTACAAGCGATGATACAAGTAAGTACCATCCATCAGTTAATACAAATACCAAAATTTTAAATGGCAGTGAAACCATTACAGGTGGTAAAAACATGATCCCCATGGCTAATAAAATAGATGCAACTACTAAATCTATGACCATAAATGGGATATAAATCATAAAACCTATTTGAAATGCTATACGCAATTCACTTATTACATAAGCTGGAACAGCG
>JAYPYN010000005.1:4632-11572 GCA_038154605.1 Balneolaceae bacterium | reverse complement strand
GTAATGCATCAGCCGAAGCAATGGTTTCTATACCTGCCAAATCCATGAAATACAACAAATCTTGCTCGCTTGTTTGGCGTATCATAAATTCTTTTAATGGAATTGAAGCCGAGGATAATGCCTCCATTTGAGTCATTTCATTGTTAGTGTAGGGCTGTATAGCCTCTGCATTAATTTCATCAAATGTTGGTTTCATGATGAAAATGGTTAAAAATAATGCCAATCCTATTAAAACTTGGTTAGGTGGAGATTGTTGGGTTCCTAACCCCATTCTTAGAAAGAAGAATACAACGATAATGCGTGTAAAACTGGTCATCATTGTTACAAATGCCGCACCAAAAGATAAAATTGTAATAAGTATGAGTGCTTGTAATGCAGAGGAAAAATCATCTTCTTCTGAGCCATTACTCCCCCCAATAGAAAGATCGATTTGAGGAATGCTAAGTTGTGCTTGAACCATGTTTGGAATGATCATGTCTAAAGAAATCGCAATTAACCATAGTAATAGTATTTTTTTGTAATTGCTTACTATAGTGATAACCCATTTCATGTTTTAATTTCCCTGCAACTTAAATATCGAATCAAAATTATTTTTTGAAATCATTTCATGATCTTTACTTGGAACTGTTGATGGGTGCCACTCACTTTTTGGATAACGGTGTAGTACATTTATATTAGAAGTAGTAGTGCCTATTACCCATATTTCGTTGTTAATTTCAAGAATATGTAATTGAGCACCTTGTGCAATTACATATTTTGTAAGTTCTTTTATGTGTTGATGTGCATGATGGGATTTATGTTTTCTACCCTTTGTCCAGATCCAAATTCCTCCTAAAACAACAATCATAAAAAAAAATGTTGTAAGTGCATTCTGAAATTGTAATTCGGTTTTTTTTGCAGTTTCAACCGGAGTGGTTGATCCAGAATTTTCCATTGATGTTGATGCCGTATCAAAGGTAATTCTGGAGGTATCTGTACTGCTAGGCAAATCCATTTTAGACACTAAAAACACCCATAAAACAAGTAGTCCAATACTGATTGAAATAACTATTTGTAAAATAGTTTTTGGGTTTCGGGTAGATTGTGTTAAGAACTTGGCTACATCCATCAGTTCATTTTTACTAAATGTTGCCGTGTTGTAATTAGGTTAGATATTCTAACCCCAAAATGTTCATCAATAACCACAACTTCCCCTTGTGCAATGTGTTGGCCATTTACGATTATATCTACTGGTTCGCCTGCTAATTTATCTAATTCTATTACTGATCCTTTCGCTAATTGGAGCACTCTACCTAAAGGTAGTTCTATTCTACCTAATTCAACTGAAAGATCCATATTCACATCGCGTAACATATCCATACTACTCCCATCGTTAGAAACTATTTCTAATGGGTTGTCCTCATCAAAATCCTCAAACTCTATATAGCTTCCAGAAATAACCTCCTCATTACCAACATTTTCATCTTCACCTATGGTTTTCTTAAATCCATCTTCTTCATCTGTATCGTCTATTATTTCTTGAGGTGTAATTTCTTCTTCAACTACAATAGCTTCTGGATTACCAATTAAAACCATTGCATGGACATTTTCATCGGCCAGGCCTTCAACTTCTAATTTTGTTAAAAAATATTCCGTATGATTAAGTTTGGTTTTAACTTCAGATTGCTTGATGGGTTCAATTTTTTTGAACTCAGTTTCAATACCATCATCTTCTAATACAGTTATAAACGTAGTTTTTAAATCGTTACAAAATTTCTTTAATAATTGAATAGTTTTCTCGTTGAACGTTTTTTCTTCAATTCCCAACATAATACTTGATAACAAGCCGAACCATTCTTTATCTAAGACAGCAATTACATCTTGGTTATTTATATTATCATAAACGTATAAATAGATATCCTCTTCTGATAATTCTGAGAATTTATCTTTTGCATTAAACACCTCGGAATCGGTTACCATTACTTTGGTTTCTTCTAGTAAAACCGAAGTCAAAAATTCCTCGATTTTAGGAAGATATTGGGTGATTTTGTTAACGTAATTTTCCATACTTACACCAATTCTTGTTCATTAATTTCTTCTATTATTTGAAATATTTTTATAGCTTTTCGACCTTTTTTTAGCCCAGGATACCCGTTCATCTTTGTTACTCCATTTATTTTAATTTCTAATGGTTCATCCGCTTTTTGTGGTAGTGGAATAGTGTCTCCTTCCTTTAGGCTAAGAATTTGATCCAATGAGAGTATTGTTTGACCTAGCACGGGTTGAACACATACTGTCGCATTTTTTATCGTTCGTTGGTAGTCTATTAATTCTTTTCTATTTAAACGCTCTAAATTTGCACCTCTATCTTTTTTAATAATAGAATCATTCAAGGCTTTTTTTAGAAAGCTATAGGTATAAGAAATTCCAAGTTCTACTACAGCTTCATTAAGATCTACTTTAATCTTTGCTGTTAACAACGGGTCTACTGATGGTAGATGAATATTTTCTGGTTTGTTTTCATAGAGTACTTTTTCAACTTTAAACTGAAGAAATGGCAGCCATGCTTTTATTATTTCATTTTGGATTTTAGCCTGAATTCTTGAAATTATTTTTTCTTCTATGGTAGTTAATACTCGTTTATACGTTAAATCGATGCCGGCGCCTCCACTTTCACGTTCAATGATATGAATACAAAATTCTGGTGGCATATCAATGATTATATCTCCACCCATTTTATCCCCATCTAGGATGTAAACTACATTAGGAGTTGGCATAGAGCTAACTAAATCGCTGGGCGAAAATTGCTCTATTCTACTTAGTGTAACATCTACTTTATAATTTAATGAACTACTAAATATCCTATTCATCCCCCTAGCCACAGCATCATGTATTTGCGAAATAGTTCGCATAATTTCTTTACTGAATAGTTTGGGGCGTTTAAAGTCGTAGGGTACTACATACTTAAGCTTTCCCTTTTTTTTTCTTGATGATTGGGAATCCATTAATTTCACGTGGTGTAGTATTGATCATTGTAAAACATATTTTGTGAAATACAAGTTTTGTACCGAAATCTCACCAATAGAAGAATTAATTATATCTGTTACCTCTTTGCGAATGGTATCTCTCTCTTCAGGTGTTGTTAATTGGGATACCGTTCGTTTAGAAAAAGTTTCTATAAGTTCTTGCTTAACTTTTGGATTGTTGTTTTCCATTAATGGAATATGCTCTATATTTAATTCAAGGCTTATTTCTACCATTAAATAACGCCTTCCATTTGTATTTGCTGGATTCACCACCAATTGTTCCATCAAATAAGTTCCTAATTCTGGTGGGTCTTCTTCATTCATTTTAACATAAATACTGGGGTAATACTTATCTACAATTACATAAGCTAAATATGATTGACCAATTAGGATTAGGATGAGTAGGAAAATTTTTCCAATTACGATAATTTTTCTAGAAGATTTGGTTCCTTTTGAATCTCCTTTAATTTCTTTCGCTTCTTTTTTTTTCTCAGCCATAGCTTAAACTCTCTTTATTTTAACTCAATGAGTGTAGATTCATCTATGCTATTGCTAGATTTTTTTTCACTTAATTGAACTGTTTGATCTTTCAGATAAATTTCTACCCTTCGATTTGACCTTCTTCCTTCTGGTGTATTATTTGTAGCTACTGGTCTATGCTCACCAAAACTTGTTGCTTTGAAATACGTTGGATTTAAGGGTGTTTTGTCTTGTAAATATTGTAATACTGATACTGCTCTTGCTGCTCCTAAATGCCAATTTGTTTGGTGTATTCCATCGCTAGATACTGGAACATTATCGGTATGCCCTTGTACTTCGATATCCCAATTACCATCTGTAAATAGATCGGTAACTTCATCTAATATTTTTTCTGCTTGTGGCAGTAATGATGATGAGCCACTTAAAAAAGATACCGAATCTGCCAAGGTAATTAATAAACCGTCATCGATTACTTCAATATCTAATCCGTACATATTAGCAGTAATGTTTTCTATTAATTCCGACATGTTTTGCCATCGCTCCATCTGTTCTAACACAATCTCATCTACCTGTTCTGGGTTTGGATTATTTTGTAAATCTGTTGTTACACTACTATTGTCTGGAAGAAACCCAGAATGCTGCTGGAAATAGGTAATAAAACTATTAAATGCTTGTTCCTCTACCCCTGGTGTCATGGTATACAGCAGTACAAAAAACACTAGTAATAGCGTCATAAGATCACCATAGGTCATTAACCAGGTTCCAGAATCTTCTTTAGGTTTTCCCATTCTTTACCTTGTTGTTCTTTCCAAAGTTTATATAGTTTTTCGTCTCTAACTTTCATGATCTTTAGAGTCTCATGATGTTTTACATATTCTGCTCTTTGGGCTGGTTCCACAAAAATGAGCATCTTTTTCTCCATAATCCGTGGATTTTCACCCTCTACCATTGATAGAATTGCCACTCGAAACATTTTTTTTCTGTTTAAATCTTTTTCTGCTAAGTAAGATACTTTCCCTGCAAGTGGGGCAAACAACATATTTGATAACATACTACCATATAGTGTAGTTAATAAAGCTACGGCAATCCCAGCCCCAAGTGCTTCTGGATCTGATAAATTTTGAAGCATTAATACCATTCCTATAACCGTGCCTATCATTCCAAAAGCAGGAGCGAAATTATTCATTGCTGATAATACATTTATTGCAGTGTATGATATTTCTTCTTCACTTGTTATTTCATCAGAAAGTATACTGTTTAAACTCTCGGATTTGAATCCATCTACCGCAAGTTGAAGCCCATTTTTTAGGTATTCATCATTCAAATGCTGAATGTCTTGGTCTAATACCAATAGCCCATTTGTACGTACACGCCGTGCAAATAAAGTAATAACCTCCATATCTGTTCTAAGATCCGCGTTTGCATTTTTCATCAGTCGCACCATCAATGCAAAACTGCCTTTAATTTTATTAAAATCGAAGCTCACCATAGTTGATGCAAATAAACCACCTGCTACGATTATAAAAGAAGGGGGATCAATAAAAATCATTATGCTTGCTTTTGGCAAAATAGCACCCAGAACTAACGCTACTCCAAGTGCTAACCCAATCATACTAGATTTATCCAGCATAGTTCTTTCAATTTTATTCGTATTCTAAAGCAGTAAGCCTAACTTTACATATACGAATGATTATTAAGTTTACACAAATTTATCGGCAAAGAATTATGTTGGTTAAATTTTATAATTGATGTTGGATTGATACTATTTTACATAAAAAAACCCCTTTCTATATCATAATAGAAAGGGGTAGATCTACTACTTCTAAAATTTCGCTACCTCATTTTAGTTTCGGAACTAGCTATCGTTTAAGGTTTACTGCTTCAGTTAACATCTCATCGGATGTAGTAATGACTCTTGCATTTGACTGATATGCTCTTTGTGATGTAATCATGTTAGTAAATTCTCTAGCTAAATCTACATTCGAGCCCTCTAAACTACCAGAATTAATATTTGTACCTGGTATATTGCCTGCAATATCTATAAAGGTTTTCCCTGCGGCCGATGTTGCTCGAAATAAGCCAGAACCTACCAATTCTAATCCATTCTGATTTTTAACCTTAGCTACTGCAATTTTAGCCAAAACGGCTGAATTTCCGTTATCGTAAATCCCTTGTACTTGCCCATCTCCATCAACGGCAAGATCAACTAAAAGACCCGATCTATAACCGTTTTGGCTGGTCACTTTTGCTGTATTTTGTCCTGCATATTGGGTGAAAGTAGTTCCTGTGCTTTTATCTCCTAGCGAGATATCAAAAGAAGTGGTTCCGGCACCTCCACCTGGCTCAAATGTAAGGGTAAAAATACTTCCTGAACTCATCTGTCCTAATTGATCGAAGGTTACAGTTCCAGATTGCCCCCCACTAATAGTCTCGCCATCTAAAAATTTAGCATTGTATTGCCACTCATTGTTTCCTGCTTGAGAGAATTCTAGGATTAGTGAATGTGCCCGTCCTAGATTATCAAAAATGGTAGTACTCATAGTTTGGATATTAGTCTCTCCTTCCTGAGCAGTTCCAAATATGGGTATATTCATTGCTCCTGTTCCTGTAACATTTACAGCATTTATGTTTAGTTGGCTGTCTCCAAGTTTTAAGGATCGTAATGATAACGCACCATCAACAAGTACCATCTCTGCTTCACCAGCTGGAAGACCAGAATTAAATGACGCTAAAAGATCGTTAAGTGTATCTCCTGTATTATATATATGCGTAACAGTTGTAGTAGTACCATCATTTAATATCATATCAAAATTAATCTGATCTCCATTAACTAAAGCAGTTAGTGTTTGAGAAAGATCATTAAGTGGAGTAGTCCCTTCGGCTGGACTACCAGCTACCGTAAAACTACTTTGAGATTGTAAAATTTTATTCTTACTTGTGCTAGCATCTAAGTTTCCAGCCAACATAACCTTATCTGTTTGTTTGGGGGGCAATGGGTTTTCGAAATCAATGCGTATCGTGTCTGGAGAACCACCTACCGTTACATTCCCGGAACTGTCTGCGATATAACCCATTACATTGTTACCAGATTGATCTACTAAGGAACCTTCCTTATTAAATACAAAATTTCCTGCTCTGGATAATAAATTTTCGCCTCCCGAATTAATTACAAAAAAACCTTCCCCAGAAAGTGCTAAATCTGTAGTTCTTCCTGTACTTTGCATACTTCCTTGGGCAAAATTTCTACTTATAGATGATATTCGTACCCCTAAACCTACCTGGTTGCTTAATTGAGGGGCAGACTCACCTGCTCCTTCTCGCCCAAGGTTTTGATTCATCATCTCAGCAAATGTAATGGATGATGATTTGAATCCTGCTGTATCAACGTTCGCTATATTATTACCTATTACGTCCATTTTTGATTGGAAAGCATTTAAGCCGCTTACGCCAGCATT
>JAYPYN010000005.1:0-4563 GCA_038154605.1 Balneolaceae bacterium | reverse complement strand
AGTTCTCCTGTTTTATTTGCAGTAATATTCTGCTTGTGTTGCCCTCTAAACTGTTTGAGCAACCCGTTATAGTTATGTTATTTTATTTGTAAAAATTATTCGTCTAAAATTCCTGTCCCAACTTCTTCAACATCTCCAATAGGTATGTCTATACCATTTACTGTTAGATATACGCCTTGGCTGGTATAACGAACTTTTGTAGCATAACCTTC
This sequence comes from Balneolaceae bacterium, assembly GCA_038154605.1. Classification (GTDB taxonomy): domain Bacteria; phylum Bacteroidota; class Rhodothermia; order Balneolales; family Balneolaceae; genus HXMU1420-13. The sequence continues at coordinate 4,351 of JAYPYN010000005.1, read as the reverse complement.
TGTAAATGTTAGTGATGCTACACTATTTTCTCCATTTTTGGCTATTACTTCTACCGTATATTCTCCTTCGCCCATTCGTTGTCCATTCGAATCTAAACCGTCCCAATTCCAAGAATTATCACCCGAAGGAATTCCTGTGAATGTCTCTTTTCTTATTTCTGCCCCACTTTTAGTGCGTATTATAATTTCAACCTCAGTCGCAGAGTCATTCAACTTGTATTTTATGTCTGTGCCTCCAGTATTGCTTAACGCTAACTCGTTGCTTAATGCCCGCACTTGTTTTCCTGTAAGTGATGCCGCCATAGAGTTTGTTAAACTAGCTCCCATTAAATCCTGGCTTATTGCCAAATTTTCGAGCCTATTGTTTACAGAAATTAATTGCTCAACAGAGTTAAAATCTGCTAATTGAGCAGCAAATTCTGCACCATCCATGGGGTTTATTGGATCTTGATTTTGTAGCTGGGCAACTAATAATTGCATAAATTCTTGTTGTCCAAGCTCACTTTTACCTTGTGGTGCTGAGTTATATTGAGTAAGTCCGGGGTTTATTCCTTGTACATTCATAATTGTATCAGATTAAATGGTCCATTCCATTTGATTGTATCCAAAATGTCGAATTGATATCGATTCATGGTGTGCAACTTCTTGAGAAGTCACATTTTTAGAATTGCTCTTGAAATGGGTTTTCTTTGTTTTTTTACGATCAAATCCATCATTATTAAAGGAATCGGAAAACGACTCTTGGTTTTTATTTTCAAATTGAAGATCCAAGTCAATTTCTAATTTTTCTTTCAGATGATCTTTTATTTCTTGCTCCATAAGTAAAATAAGTCTACTCAATTCAGGATTACTTGCTGCTAGTTTTACATGTATTATTCCGTCAATATTTTTTGTTTTCATATCAATAATGTCCCCATTTCCGATATTAAAACTATGCTTTTGCCACTGTTGGTTATGGCGAGAGCTACTAGCCATATCTTGTTGCAAAAATTTTGAAAAATTTGTGATCAATGCTTTTCTTGCCGCCACATTAGAGGTAGGTAATTCACCCAATCTAAGATAGCCCAACCAATCCTTTTCATTTGTCTTCTGGTCTTTAACTGGAGCAGTATCCATCATAAATTCTTTCAATAAAACCTCTTGTTCATGGGTTAGAGTAGGAATTGCTGAAATGATATTCTCTGTTTTAGCAAGCCTATTAACATTACCTTTTGCCTTATCTAATACCTCTAATTCTGGTCGTTCCACCGAAGAAAGTAATTGCAAACGAACGTCATCTTTTGAGATTTTAGATTCTTTATTTTGGTTTGATTTATTCTGTTTTGGATTAACCTCATCCACTTTCACAGAGCGGATAAATTGAATAAGTTCTGGCGTTTTACTCTCATATAGAGTCAGCATTCTATTATTTTGAGTTGGAAGAGAAGTAACTCCATTTTCTGAATGGAATTTAAATTTTGTCATGTTTGAAACTACATTTAATTCATTCGTATCCCCTTGATTCTTATACACAAATCTCACTTCCCCGAATTCATTAATTGAATTATCATCTGTATTTACTAGTGGTTGCGAGAAGGGAATTTCTCTCTTTTGTACCTTTAAGTTTTTTCTGGCTATGGTATTATATGATACCTCATCTTGATTGAGTTTATCTTGATAAAGATTAAGGGTATTCGAAGAGCTATCTAAAGCACTTTTAGTGATTTCATATTTTTTTATTTCTATTCTAGAATCAGGTGATTTTGTACTCTCTATTTCCTCATCTATTTGAATGCTATTTTTTGTTGCTGTAGAATATGCATTTCCCTCAACCCCTTTATCTTTCACTTTTTCAGTTATTCTCTCCGAAGGAGATTGAAGCTGACTACTTTCTAGTATTCTATGTTCTGATACCATTTTTTTATTAGTGGTCTCATCAACCTTTACCTCTTCTATGCGTAGTTTTTTGTACGAAATAGAATCCGCTATTTCTGTCCCATCTTCAAACCCTTTGAATATTGGTCTTTTTATTTTTTGATTTTCTTCACGTACTTCTATTTTTTGAATTTCTTTAGTAGGTAGAGCAGCTGGTAGTTTTTCATATTTTTCTTTATCGCTACTGTCACTCTCGATGATATCCTGTCTCTCATTATCTTCAGAGTTTGAACTCACAGTTTGCGTAACTGTAGTTTCAATATTGTTTTCTTTTTTATCTACATGTATTACGGAAATCTCGTTACTGATTTTTTTAATTATAACCGAAACATGTTCTTCACCATGTTTTTCAGTAGTTGAAAATTGATTACTCAATGATGGAGTATTTACCGTATTTAGTTGATCAGTTACCTCTTCTTGTTTGGATTTTTTTAAATCTAATTCTTTTGTCTTACTTAAAAGGGATTTACGGTCTAATTCTATGTATTGTGCACCCTCTTTTTGCACGAAATCAGTTCTAGAAAGGCTAGAACTTGGCTGTCTAGAATTAGAGCTATGTTGCGTATTGGAAGAGGGAATTAGATCTGAATAATTACTTTTGGGAGTTTCAATATTTTTATCTAATACCACGTTTAGATCAGTATTCACAATCTTGGCAGGTTCACTTTCTTCCATCGATAATGGTTGACCAACCACTTCTAATTGTAAATTTCTGTGGGCTTGCACTTCTAGATCATTGGCTTTTATTGTTTCTAAAAGGGTTACAAATTCGGTAGTACTTTCACTTTTTGATGTAGTATGTTGCCCAGTTACACACTTGTTGTTCAATACGTTTTTATTTTGCCCAATATTGGTAGGTGTCTCCTTAATCATAACATCACTTCACTTATTAATTTTGCAGCTCTATCCGAACTTAATGCGCGAAGAATTTTCTCTCTTTGTGTATTTCCAGCTTCTTTATAAAGGCGAATTAGCTGATTGCTAGACATTTTATCTAGAATAGGAGCCATTTCATCTTCTTCTAAATTAAGAAGACTTTTTACTCGATCTTTAAATGCCTCTTCAGATACATTGGTTGCAGATTTAGGTTTTTTTTGAGTATCTATTTGTGATTTAATTTCTCCTGTTAAATCATTTAGTTGATCTGTTAACACAAATATTTGACGTTGTAGGGAATCTATTTTTAAATCAAACTTACTTTTATTCTGCAAATCCTCATTCGTTTGTACTAATGCCAAGGAATCAGCTATTGCTAAGGAATCGACCCTCATTAAACTATCCATCCGAGCAAGAGAATCCATTAACAAGGAATCGTACATAGTACCATTTGTACGCACAATTAAGTCATATCTTTCCTTATTCAGCATTGGATATAGAAAATAAATTACTATTAGCATTACCAAAATTGGAACAACTAAAAACCCAGCAATTTGTACTATAAAAACCTTATTCATATCTACTTGCCATGCGATTGGGAAGACACTTCATCCATAAATTTTTGATTTAGCTTAGCCAAATTTTTGTTAAATAGTTCTTGTTCCTTTTCTTTAACTTTTTCAAGCATATTCAATTTTTTAAATGCTTCGGCTAGTTTTGATCTCTCTTTTTCAACTTTTACATCAGCGTTTTTTTCTTTTTTCTGCAGTTTTGTGAGCTCGTTGTTTGCGCTCATTAAATGAGCATTGTATGTTCTAATAGTATGTATATCTGCAGCTTTACCTTTTTCTTTGCCAGTTAAATAACTTTCTAACTTATTCTGTACTTGATTTCTTAAATCAGAAATTTTGTTTTTGTTGGTTATTTCCTCTGCCAGTTTTTGTTGCTGTACCTTTTCTTGGTGCTTTCTAACTTTAAGAACGGGTTCTAAAGAAAACTTAAACTTCATACTTTTTTTTATTCTTGTTCAATAATCGTTTTTAATCTATTCCAAAGGTCAGATTCAAAATCGCTTTGGTTTAAGTCTTGTATCAAAAATGATTCCAAATCTGGATGTTTTTTAATTGAAAAATCTATTTTTGGATTTGATCCCTTTACATAAGCTCCAATATTTATAAGATCTTCAGCCTCTCTATATGTAGCTAAAATTTCCCTTGCTTTCATAGATATAGAACGTTGTTCATTAGAGACAATTTTTGGCATTACACGGGAAATACTTTCCAAAATATCTATAGCCGGATAATGATTTTTATGTGCTAAGCGTCGCGATAAAACAATGTGCCCGTCAAGAATTGATCTTACAGCATCTGCAATAGGCTCATTCATATCATCATTATCTACCAATACTGTGTATAACCCAGTAATACTCCCTTTTTTTGTTTTACCAGGACGTTCTAATAGTTTCGGGAGTATTGTAAATACACTTGGAGTATAACCTTTGGTGGTGGGAGGTTCGCCTGATGCTAAACCAATTTCTCTTTGCGCCATAGCAACACGAGTT
>JAYPYN010000004.1:20466-40728 GCA_038154605.1 Balneolaceae bacterium | reverse complement strand
GTACTTCCAACATAATACCTGTCCATGTTTTCGGAATACAAAATATAAACGTAATTCATACACCCCCCCATTTAATCAAAAAAAGCTCCCCAAGTTTTCTCGAGAAGCTTATTAAATGTGGGCGATGAGTCCCGACTCCTCGGGAGAACCCCCGACCTATACCTTCCCTTTAATCAACTTCTCAATCATTTTCCTACTCTTCCATTTCTTTATTTGATGCTCTCTAGACATCGCCTCTTTCCGAGTTCTATACTCCTCAGTGTGCATGATTTGCCATGGAATCCCAGATTTCGTGTACCTTGATTCCCCATTATTATGGCGGTCTAACCGAGCCTCCAAATCAGACGTACTTCCAACATAATACCTGTCCATGTTTTCGGAATACAAAATATAAACGTAATACATACTCACCCCCATTTAATCAAAAAAAGCTCCCCGAGTTTTCTCGAGAAGCTTTTTAAATGTGGGCGATGAGGGACTCGAACCCCCGACCCCCTCGGTGTAAACGAGGTGCTCTAAACCAACTGAGCTAATCGCCCTATAATTAGGGATGGCAAATATACAACTATTTAAAATCTAGCAAAAGAAAAAAGAAAAGCTTTATTGATTATTTGGTTAACACTGTTAACTTACGGCGGAAAAAATTTAAACCCATGCCTAACACACCTAATTACACATTTACTCCAGTTCTAGTAGATGGAGCACGAATACCTTTTCTAAAATCATCTACAGATTACAAACATTTCATGGCTTATGATCTCGGCCGGTTGGCTATTTCTGGATTAATGGCCAGAAATAATATCCAAGGAACATCGGTTGATCATGTAATAATGGGAACGGTTATTCAAGAAGTAAAGACGAGTAACATAGCACGAGAAAGCGCTCTTGGTGCTGGTATTCCAACTACTGTTCCAGCACATACCGTTTCAATGGCTTGCATTTCATCCAATCAAGCCATAACAACGGGTATGGACTTAATTCGTACTGGTCAAGCTAAAATCATTATAGCGGGAGGAAGCGAAACCATGTCTGACATTCCTGTTAGATTTAAAAAGAAATTCCGGCAAAAAATATTAGATGCTCGAAAATATAAATCTCCTATTCAGTTCTTAAACTTTTTTAAAGGATTAGGATTGAAAGATTTCTTGCCAGAATTACCAGCTATCGCCGAATTTTCAACTGGTGAAACAATGGGCCAAAGTGCTGATCGTATGGCGGCTAGATTTGGAGTTTCAAGAAACGATCAGGATGAGTTTGCCATGCGATCGCATCATATGGCCGCCAAGGCGACAAAAGATGGACTACTGGATGAAGAACTACTTTCTGTATCTATTCCACCAAAATTCAAAAAGATAACCCATGATAATGGTTTCAGGGCAAATACTAGCTTAGAGAAATTGGGCACCCTTCGCCCCGCATTTATTAAGCCTCATGGTACCATTACCGCAGGAAATGCCTCCTTTTTAACCGATGGCGCATCCGCCTCATTAATCATGGATGAACACATCGCACTCGAACTAGGGCTTACACCAAAAGCGTATTTACGGGAATATGTTTATGTATCGCAAGATCCTGGGGATGAATTATTGTTGGGTCCCGCATATGCCACTCCAAAAGTATTGTATCGCATGGGTCTAACACTTGATGATATCGACGTATTTGAACTACATGAAGCATTTGCTGGACAAGTGTTATCGGTGTTGAATGCCTTAGATTCTGATCATTTCGCAAAAAAATCGCTAGGTAAAGAATCTAAAATTGGAAAAATTCCGATGGGAAAAATGAATACTCTAGGTGGTTCCCTTTCTCTTGGCCATCCTTTTGGAGCAACAGGAGTACGTTTAGTTACAACTGCGGCAAATCGATTACTCCGAGAAGATGGTAAATACGCACTTGTAACGGCATGTGCTGCTGGTGGACAAGGACATGCCATCATTTTAGAGAGGTATAAGTCGTGATAGAATTAAGTAATCCATTACTGCGCATGCAGGAATCTATATCTATAAACAACAATTCGAATTCAGATTCCGCATTAAGAGCGGAGTAAAAATTTTTAGTTATGAGCTACATTCAAAAGGAAATCAAAGATTCGGTGTTAATCATAAGCCTAGATGCACCTGGGGAAAAAGTTAATACCCTTAATGAAGCAATGATGGAGCAATTTTCTTCTCTATTAGAAGAGGCCGATTCAGATTCTACTATAAAAGGCATCGTTTTAATAAGTAGAAAAGACGATAATTTCATTGCTGGTGCAGATATTGAGATGTTTAAAGCCAGAAGTACCGCACAAGAAATGCAGCAACTAAGTTGGGATGGTCATCAAGTGTTAAGTAAGATAGCTACCTCTAAAAAACCCATCGTTGTTGCTATCCATGGTAGTTGTATGGGCGGCGGTTTAGAACTTTCCTTAGCCTGTCACTATCGGATTGCATCTAAACATCCAAAAACAATATTCGCATTACCTGAAGTAAAACTTGGCGTAATTCCAGGAACAGGAGGAACCCAACGGTTACCTAGATTAATTGGAATCCAAAAAGCATTGGGCTATATGCTTACGGGGCGTAATATATTTGCTAAAAGCGCTAAAAAAATTGGATTAATTGATGAACTAACTCATAAAGATGCCCTAGAAAAAGCAGCTATTGCAGCCGTGCATACCATTTCCAAACATGGTTTTAAGAAACGAAAGGATAAACGATCAGTTGTAGAAAAAATTCTTGAGGGTAATCCACTTGGCAGGTCAATCATTTTTAAACAAGCTCGCAAAAAAACCTTACTGCAAACAAAAGGTAATTATCCAGCCCCAATATATATCATCGATGCTATCAAATATGGATACAAACATGGATTGGAAAAAGGGCTACAACATGAAGCCGAACTTTTTGGTAAAGCAGGTTCTACCCCTGAGTCGCGCGCATTGGTAAATTTATTTTTTGGGATGACAGGCGCCAAGAAAAACCCTTTAGCTTCTGAAGTTAAGTCTGTTAAAACGATAGGAATTTTAGGCGCTGGTTTGATGGGATCAGGAATAGCAGATGTAAGCATAAATAAAGGGAAATATCATGTTTTACTCAAAGACCGCACCTTAGAGGATGCAGCTCGTGGAGAAAAAGCGGTATGGGACGAGCTTCAGAAAAAAACAAAAAAGCGAATTCTTTCCCCTTTTCAACGTGATCAAATCTTCAGTCGATTAACTGGAACAGAATCTTATCAGGCTTTCAGTAAAACAGATGTAGTAATTGAAGCTGTATTTGAAGATTTAGAATTAAAAAAACGAATTATAAAAGAAGTTGAAGCAAACACTCCAGATCACTGTATTTTTGCAACAAATACATCCTCACTTCCAATTTCCGACATTGCTGAAGGAGCAAAACGCCCCGAAAATATCATTGGAATGCATTATTTCTCTCCTGTTCAAAAAATGCCATTACTAGAGATTATTACTACCGATAAAACGGCCGATTGGGTTACTGCCACCGCTTATGATATTGGGGTAAAACAAGGAAAAACGGTTATTGTAGTGGGTGATGGACCTGGTTTTTATACCACTAGAATTCTTGCTCCTTACATGAATGAAGCATTGTTACTGTTGGAAGAAGGTGCGTCGATCGAATATCTAGATTCAATTATGAAAAAATTTGGATACCCAGTAGGCCCTATGGCTCTTTTTGATGAAGTAGGTATGGATGTAGGTGCTCACGTTGCCGAAACTATGTCGCCCATGTTTAATACACGTGGTGGAAAATCAACCAAGAAAGCTGAAGAATTGGTTAATGCTGGATTTCTTGGAAGAAAAAACAAAAAGGGTATGTATGATTATCACTCGAAAAAGAAAACACCCAATCTAGATGTATATACTTACTTTGGCGGGCCAAATCGTAAAAATCCAGATGCGGAGAGGGCACAACTTCGTATTGCATTAATGATGATCAATGAGGCTGCCTATTGCTTGCAAGAGAATATTTTAAAGTCGCCTAATGATGGAGATCTTGGTGCTATACTTGGTTTAGGATTCCCACCATTTACAGGTGGTCCTTTCCGCTATTTAGATGTTGTTGGAATACAAAACGTTGTAGATACAATGAATAAGTTTGCTGATGAAATGGATGTCAGATTTAAACCCGCTCCAATTTTAGTTGATTATGCCAAAACGGGTAAGTCTTTTTATTGAGGATGTAGAGAAGGATTCACTAATTCTTTATCGAATTTCCCCTATCTTTGGTAACAACTTAAAATCTTAGATAATCAGAATGCAAACGTTACTCTTTTTTATGGGAAATCCCAACGATCCAAATGGTGGAATCATCAACCTAGTTTTTTTAGGAGGTATTTTCCTAGTATTCTATTTTTTTATAATACGTCCACAGAGCCAAAAACAAAAAGAAATTCAACGTAAAGTTGGAGCTATGAAAAAAGGTGATAAAGTAGTTACTTCATCCGGATTAATTGGTGTGCTGAACGCCATAGAAGAAGACTCTGTTTTAATCGAAGTTGGTGGAGGTACAAAATTAAGATATTTGAAAACAGCCATCACCGATGTAAATCCTAATAAACAAGAAAAGAAAGATTAACACATTGGAGAACATCCGGTTTAATACCATTCCCGAAGCCATTGAGGACATCAAAGCGGGTAAGATGATCATCGTTGTAGATGATGAAGATCGGGAAAATGAAGGCGATTTTTTAATGGCAGGTGAAAAAGCCACCACTGAAGCTATTAATTTTATGGTAAAAGAAGGGCGCGGATTGGTTTGTGCCCCCGTCTCTAAACCCGTTGCAAAGCGATTTAAGCTAAACAATATGGTTGTTGAGGGTGCTGATCCTGATGAAGCCAACTTTACCATTTCTATTGATCATAAACGCCTAACAACCACCGGAATTTCTGCCGCCGATAGAGCTAATACTATACGGGAGCTCACCAACATAGAATCTAAACCCGGTGATTTTCGGCGACCAGGTCATGTATTTCCTTTAATTGGAGCAGAAGGTGGGGTTCTTAGACGCGCCGGCCACACAGAGGCTGCACTCGATTTAGCACGCCTTGCTGGGCTTCAGCCAGTAGGTATCATTTGTGAGATCATGCGCGAAGATGGTGAAATGGCACGTGTGCCAGAACTTGCAACCATGGCAAAGAAATATGGAATGAAGTTCATCACTATAAAAGACCTGATTGCCTACCGAAATGAGACTGAAAGTTTAGTGAAAGAAGTGATGGAGGTGAATATGCCTACCATGTATGGCGACTTTAAGTTACATGCCTTCGAAGAAACACTAACAGGTGATGTACACTTGGCACTTACTAAAGGAACATGGACTAAAGAGGATGCGGTTTTAACTCGCGTACATTCATCCGATTTAATTGGGGATATTTTTGGCGCTAGAAATGCCGACACTAGCGAATTACTACACCAAGCAATGCTTCAAGTGGAACGAGTAGGCACAGGAGTTGTACTGTACATGAACCGAAATCAACGTGGTTCTGTATTAGTGAATCAATTGCGTACCCTTAAATTAATGCAAGAAGTGAGTAATCCTACGGCGCTCTATGAAGAAGATAATAACCCTAAAAAAAGTGATTCTCGAGATTATGGTGTTGGTGCGCAGATACTTAGAGAACTTGGTATTCGAAAGTTAACATTGCTTACAAATAATCCGGTTAAACGAATTGGAATAAAAAGTTTTGGCTTAGAAATAGTTGACCAAGTTGCCTTTGAACACGACCTGCATCTATTTACTTCACACAAAAATACCTCTTTAGAAGATTAGTTTTAACATTACTTTTAAAGATGAATAACTACTTGTCCTTGATCTACATGCATGCCACGAAAAGAATTTAATATACCAGACATGTACAAGTCGCCAATGATACGTTTGGTGAAAGAAGCGACAAAAATTACAGATCCCATGAAAAAGGAACTTAGACCAACTGTTCTGGATTTTGGGCCCGTTCAGTTTTTTATTCCTAGATTCTTTGGGTTTTGCTATGGTGTTGAAAACGCTATAGATATTGCTTATCGTGCAGTTGATAATCATCCAGACAAAAATATTTATCTTCTCAGCGAGATGATTCACAATCCAACTGTGAATGAAGACCTCCTTCGTCGTGGAGTTAAATTTCTACACAATACAGATGGAAGTGAATTGATACCTATTTCAACATTACAATCTGATGATATTGTTATTGTACCCGCTTTTGGTACCACATTAGAAATTGAAGCCTCACTTAATGAGAAAGGAATAGATCCATACGAATTTAATACTACCTGCCCTTTTGTAGAAAAAGTGTGGAAACGGGGTAAGCAACTAGGGAGAAAAGATTATTCGTTGGTTGTTCATGGTAAACATCAACATGAGGAAACACGCGCTACTTTTTCACAAAGTGCCAATCATTCATCGGTTGTAGTAGTTTTAAACCCTGAGGAAGCTAAAATTTTAGCTGAAATAATGACGGAAAAACGATCACTTTCAGATTTTGAGATCTACTTCGGGCATAAATCAACAGCAGATTTTAATCCACTCGAGGAATTACGGAGATTTGGAGTAATTAATCAAACCACCATGTTGGCTACCGAAACAGAAGAAGTAATGAATATACTTAAAGAGGCGACTATCGAACGTTTTGGGGATGCCGATATTTTGAACCACTTCGCTGATACATCAGATACATTATGTTATGCCACAAACGAGAACCAGTCGGCTACGGTAGCATTAGCAGAACAAGATGCAGACATAGCATTTGTTGTAGGAGGGTATAATTCATCAAATACGATGCATTTGGTTGAAATACTTGAACATTCTTTTCCAACATATCATGTTCGAGATGCTTCAGAGTTTAAATCAGCATCAGAAATACATCATTTTGATCAATGGAAAAAAGAAGTTTTGATAACAAAAGAATGGTTACCAAAGGATCGACCATTAAAAGTGGCTATTACTTCGGGTGCTTCCTGCCCTGATGTATTGGTGGATGAAGTCTTGCTTCATATTCTTTCGTACTTTGATTCCACCCGAGACGTTGATGAGGTAATGAAGCCATTTGTGAAACTCTAAACTATGGCCTGCAATTTATTGGTTCATAAACGGAACTGTTATTTTCATTCCATCTTCATTGAAATGAAACATTGAATGCTTAAAACTAGGGGGGGTTAATTCAATCAAATTAGACATTCCTATAGGCTCTTTGGGTTTGGGGATTATTTTACCACGATCTATTTTGCCATTATTATTTCTGTCTTGAGCAATCACAAGTGCATAGATTCCAAATGGAAGTTGCTCGAAAGTATGTGTAATAGATGCGGAATAGTTATCAAATCCAATTTTGGCAACCGCCTTCTCAAAATCATTTGGGAAACCATCTTCCGAAGAAAAAATTAAAATAATAATCTTCCCTTTCTGTTCTTTAATTTCTGGGATTTCAACAATCAGATTTCCAACTTCTGGATCAATCATTCCATTTATGGTCAAGGTAATCGCTATAAATATAGAAAAGAGGGTCATTATTTAGCTTCGTTAAGTTTAATTCACAACAAACATCATTTAACAAACTTTAGTGTCTAGTAAAAGCTATTTTCATGCTAATCGTCAAGTACACTAAAATAGGCAACTGCCTTTGGCTGAAATGATCTAAGTTTTATTTTAAAGTCGGTTGCAATTAATTCTATGTCTGGCGTTACAAAACCTGTTACGTCTTCTAAAATTTCGTCATAGGGTACATACACTTCATAAAGTTTTTGGTTCTGAATGTTTGCATATTGCTCTATGGGAACATCAAATTTAATGGTTACTGTTGAGGGATTATAATTAATAATGCTTCCACGAGGAATATCTCGTGTACGTATAAAAACACTTACTTCGCCTTCAGTAAATTCGCTTACATTTGCAATAAATTTAATTTCTTTAACATCAAGTTCTATTAAAGGATCATTAGTATCAATAGCAACTACTTCCGTTAGATTTTTACTTATTTGCGAAAAATATAAGGTATCAGATACTAACCATTTGTCTATATTTTTGACGTGCGATTGTGCACCTGTTATTATAATGCTATCTGGTTCAAAAACAGGATCATTTACTAAACCATATCTTTCTGCAAAATCTAAAACGGTATGTAACTGTATAGGTATTTTTTTTGATATTTTTGGCTCTAATTCGATATTAATTACTAGTGGTTCAACTTTAAGTACGCTTATATCTTTCTCCAGTGTAAACCTTTGACGTACTTGATTAAATAGATTTACTTCACCTTCAATTAAATTAATAGGAATTTCAGGAGGATTATTGTACAAATTTATCAATTTCCATCCATCTCCACTCACTTCAACTTGTAAATTTTCTGGTAATCCATCTACTAGCGCCATATTCGATGGTATTGCACCTTTTTCTATAGGTACATCTATTGAGATACGATAATCTCTATTTAAATTTACAATAAACCATAAACTTAATGCCATTAAATAAGCAAATGTAAATACGATGATTTTTTCTCTTCGCTTTGAACGTAAATCGTTATCTAATAAAGGTTCTCTTGGCCCCGAAAGCCTTTTTATTTTTGTTAGGATACTATGTTTCTTTTCTAATTCCACTGCTATAAATATAGACTCGACTCATGGCATAAACAACTAGCTACGCACTATAATATCAGAAACTATTTGGGATTTTAATTCTTCGTTTATTCGCTTTGCAATATTAAATCTGTTAGCATGTATTTCATGGCGCCATACTTGATTTTTAACTTTACAAGCTAAGCTATTTCCCTCAAAATGTAGATCTTCCGTATGTTCGGCTATACGTTCGCCAACTACGTCTTTCCAAATAGATAATACCATTCCTTGTTTTAATTTCTTTTTATTTGGAAATCGATCTAGAAAGTTTCGTAATTCTGATCCTAGTTTTTTTGGTGAATCAAATCTCATCTTTTTGTTGATTTATATGATTTGGATAACTAATAACTGCATCGTCTATATTCAATAATTGATTGTGCACACCATCAAACGGTATAACCTCGTTAAACGGAATTGGATTAGCAGCAGTTATAAATACTTGTCCAGGATGGTTTTTTAATGCTTTTAATAAAACACCAATTTTCATAGGGTCTAGATCACCAAATACATCATCAAGCATAAAAATTGGTAATTCATCAAGTTCTTCCGAATAGTAATGTAATTGAGCAAGTTTTAATGAGACAGTAAACAACCTATGTTGACCCTGTGACCCATATTGTCGTAGCTCACGCTCCCCCAAGTAGAACGTTATTTCATCTCTATGTGGGCCTACAAGAGTTTGCTCCCTTTCCAATTCCTTCTCATACATTATTTTGAGATTGCATTTATATTGCTCTTGTATATCTTCTTCACTCAAAGATGCATCGCAAAAAGTTTTATACTCAAGATCAGTAGATAGATTAATGCCTGCTATGGTAGTGTAGTCCTTGGCTAAATATTCTTTGAATTTTGTCAAAACCTGATATCTTTTACTTATAATCTTTGAACCCGTTTCTACCAATTGCTTGTTCCATGGTTCTAAATAAGGATCTAAAATATGGGGTGCATTTCCATATTTTTGTAGTAAACTATTCCTTTGCTTTCTAATTTTACGATATTCTAATAAATTTCTTAAATATGGTTTTGAGAGTTGACTGATAAATGAATCTATATATGAGCGCCGTTCTATGGGCCCCCCCCGAGTTAATTTCTTATCGTCTGGTGAGAGTACAATTACAGGAACCTTTCCAATCAAATCTGAGAGTTTATCAAGTGGGCTGTCATTTATAAAGATTTTCTTTCCCTCACCTCTCGAATAGCTACATGACACATCAAAATCAGATCGAATTTCTCCTTTAAAACGACCTTTGATCATAAAATAGGTTTCATCTTCATGTACAACATATATATCTGAATTTGATACAAAACTACGTGACATACATAAGTAATGGATAGCATCAATTAAACTTGTTTTTCCAGCTCCATTTGGTCCCGTAATTACATTTAAATGAGGTGTGCATTCTACTGAACTATGTTCATGATTCCTAAAGTTACGTACCGATAAACTTGTTATTTTCATTCTTAATGGTACGTAAAAAGACTAGGATTTGCGTAAAAAAAAGATGATCTAAATTTAAATTTAAATAATTATCCTAGATGAAAAGCTATGTAAACGGTTACTTTAAGCTCAATTTTAATTCAAATAATTTATTGCTTACTTGCTTTTTTTCAGAAACGAAGCCTAAACCTGAGAATTTATCAAACTGAATTGGGGGCTCAACTTTTATATCGTTATCCTCAATGATGTTTTGTACTTCACTATTTCGATGATCCACTAAATAAAGATTCCATTTGTTGTAGAAACTATCTGATGCTCGAATTTGTAGATCGGTGATTCCTCCATCATTTATACCTTCTAGAGATAAATCTATAAATACATTGTCATGAGTATTTTTTGGGGCAGTATTGTAAAGGACTATTTTTTGACCATAAGGAGAGATTAATTCGGTCATTATATATTTGTTAATTAACGGAGAACCAAAAGAATTAAAGCTAGCACTAGGATCAGTTAAATTTACTTCCCAAGTGCCATTAATTACACGCGTCGAATTTTTTAAATCAAATTTTTCTTGTACTTTCAGCATTAATTATCCCTAAATAAACATGTCTGAGAAATTACAAAATTTTATTGAATATTAAAATTATTTAATTAATGTAAATTTCCTTGTATCAGTTTTTCCGTTCACACTAATTACGTAAAAATAAACCCCACTAGATAAATTTGATGCATCAAACTCTACTCTATGTTCGCCAATGGAGTAATAAGAATTCACGATTTGACCGACTTTTAAGCCATTTGTTGCATATACATCAATTTTTACTTTGCTACCTTGTCGTAAGTTGTATGAGATAGTAGTAACAGGGTTAAATGGATTGGGATAATTTTGGAATAACTCAAAAGTTAAATTATTTGGTGGGGTTAATATTTCGTTTGAAATAGGTTGCCCACCAAAATAAGCTCGACGAACTAAGGTAGAATCATGTACAAAGGGGTTTCTATTTCCTTGAACACTTTCAATGGCATTACTGCGTTCTATTTCCGATTGATCAGCCGGATCTAGTTGGTGCCAATTAAGCAGTACATTTTTCATAGAATTAAAAAAAGCTTGATTATCAGTTCCATCATTTACAATGCTTGTACTATTTTGATAGATGGTCCAAAAATAAAAGATAGCACGTGCAGTATTACCTTTATGATCTTCTCGGGGTTCAAATCGGCTCCCAGCATCTAATTCACTATAAAGATCGATATTAGAACTCGGAATCGAGTTTTGTTGATTATTCATATAATACCAAGTATCTGTAGAATTGTCTGGTATTTCATCAAATGGTAAATTACTGCGTGCAGAGTTAGCTTCTATTCGTGTTGGAAATAAATGATGGATGTCACCTCTCATAGGTTCGTCTTTATCGTAGAACGATTGTGGCCAGGTATGTTCTGTATTAATTCCTTTGGAAAAAGCCTCACCTCTTGAACTCGCTGTAACTGTAAATCCTGTATATATGCCAATAATGTTTCCGTTTTGATTATCAATGCTACTATACATTGCATCACGGGCACTATTATAATTTTTAGGACTAGTAGCTGTGTAATTATTTTGTAAATACTCGATTAAATCCGAATCTGTTAACGTTGGAGCAATCAACTCAGTTTGCGCATACAGCGTAAAAGTAAATAAACCATTTAATAGAGATAGTAAAAGAACAAAACGCATAAATATTTTTTTGCTTATGATACAGGATTATTAATGCAAAAGGCAGAGACCTAAGATGATTATTTAATTAATATCATTTTTTTAGAATAATTCTCAATACCTACACTTAATCTGTAAAAATAAACACCACTAGCCTGACCTAAAGCATCCCATTTCTTAGTGTATTTACCAGCTGGAATTTGATCGTCCACCAAGGTGGCTACTAATTGCCCTGTAACATTATATATTTTTAATGTTACTTGTTCTAACTTGGGAATACTGAAGGAAATGGTTGTAGATGGATTAAACGGATTGGGATAATTTTGAAATAGTTCAATTTGTTTTGGTTTGATAATCTCATCTGAATTTGAAACAGATTTACCATTTTCTGCCCCTGGACTTCCTAAATAGTACGAAGAAGCTCTCCAATTTGTAGCATCTGAATTATCAAAACTAGCATCTATTAATTCAAGACTATATCCTGTGCCATCTGCTTCTAAAGGCCATGGGTCTTCATCATCGTACATCACTGAATCTACTAATTGACCTTCATTATTAAATAATCTCACTTCATCGCTATTTCCAGATAATCCAAAACCGATATCTCCAAGTATATTATTTGTATTGGGGTAGATTTCCTGGAAAGCAGCCTTATCCTTGACTAGAACTAAGTAACTATTCGATCCTACTATTGTGCCTTCAGGTATCGTATACATGTTATCATCTTTATCATCTTTTAAAGTCCAATCAGCTAAATTTATAGATGCGTTTCCAGAATTATAAAGCTCTATCCAATCTTCAGATTCTTCATTTTCATCTGCGTTGTACATGATTTCATTAATTACAATATTTGGCTCAGTACTGGATTCAACAAAGTTTGCTACTATAGAATCACCTGCTTTGATACTAATTGTTGGATCTGTAGATTCGACATCGCCAGACCACCTCTCGAAACTATATCCAGCTTTTGGTATTGCTGTTAATGGAATTTCGGTACCTGTAAAATACTCCCCCGACCATGAGTTTTCACTTATTTTTATACGATTTAATTGTACAGATCCATATTCTGGGTTTGTTATATTAATTTGAACATCTTGCATTGGTCCTATACCTTTTGTGACTCCAAAACTTGTAGATTCGATAATAAAATCCTTCAAAAACATTAGGCGCTGTCTAGCAAATTGCTTCATTATTATTATTTGGTTGTACCAACCTGATACTGATCCACCCCAATAACCGCTTCTGGTTGAATTATTCATATGCCTAGGAATTTCAAGCTCTATATTTTGAGCAAGCGAATCTATTACTGCTATTACATTGTCCGGCTTGAAATTGATATTCATTAAATCTGCCATTCTATTAGCAAATTGCTCTACAAACTTTTCATTAATTACTAATTTCCTAAACAAAACGGTAGACCATGATGGATTAGGCCAATTAGGACCATTAGGTTCTAAAGCAAACTCTAGTGTATTATGGTCAAATTTACCACCGTAAGACAACCCAAAACCAAAATCCGTATCATATAAAATCCATCGCCACTTACCATCAGCTTCTCGACTTCTCCATGCTTTAATATTATTTCCAGGCCAATCTCTATTAGCAAAATAAATTTGTGAAGCCATGTAATCGATATAATTATCCAAGTCGATATATGCCTCAACTTTCTCTAATATTTCTGGGTCAGTTAGGTCAGATGTGTTAATTAAATTTAACAGTTGATTATAATTTTCTATAGTTCCATGTATGGGGCCAAAACCATTCGGATAGTTTTTTTCTCCCCCTCCTTGAATTAAATCTATATTGTCGGATTGAGCATTACTATTTGACGCTACATAATGTTCATTTAATTTTTCTCTAATGTTATGAATTCCCCAATATTCCCCATTAAGGTATAATACAGCTGGACGATAACCTTGTAAATCAACTTCTGTATCATTTACTAGTGTCGTCATTAAACCATCTCTAAACATGGAATGGCCTTGAGAGGAAAAATCATTTCCAGAATTTCTAAGTATAAGCGATTGAAAATTTTCAATAGCTTTGGATTCAAACATTTTATAATCCAATGATTTAGTACCATATTCGCCTCTGAAGAATATAGCTAGAGACTTTGAAGGATTTAGACGGCTCCACCCTCCATAAATTTTTGCTCCAGCTCCTACACTAAATGCTTTACTCCCGTTTTCTTCGTAAAACTCAAAATGTATGGGAATTTCCCAGTCTTGATTCCAATTCGCTCCACCTTGTTCATAAAAACCGTAACCAGTTACTCCATTTGTTCCAATTACATATATTCCTTTTTCATCACTCCAAAGATTATCCGGATGCGTAGATATAGAAACAACTGGTAGGTTTTGATTTTCATCAATAAAATATGTTTCAACAACCACATCACTTGGGATTCCATTAGCCTCGAATGTTCTTAATTTAAGTGTTTTAGTGGTATTTATTATTCGACTTCCAGTGCCAAAAACTTCATTTTGTTGCGTTGGAATACTCCCATCTTCGGTGAAATAAGTAATATCGCCAATAGATTGATCTTTCAGAGAGATACTAACTTGATTTTCAAAGAAACCACCCTTACTAGTTAATTCAGGATTAGATGATCTGCTTTTAAATCCATTTGTGCTGTTTGTGTTCCCTGGAGAAGTTTCGGTAAAAATATAATATTCATTATCAAACGAAGACCTACCAAAAGATTCACCGCTTCTAAGTTCAGGGTATCTGAGTGAGTCGATTAGCGATGAATCCTTATTTGTTATATAAATGGTTTCTCCACCAGAGCTTAATTTAAAATTAGTATGCGAATAATTAGTTTCATTCGGCGTCAATTCAGTTTGATAGGCTACTCCACGAGATTCAGATTGCTGAACTGAGTATCCAAAACTTAAAAAAGGGATTAATGTTAAATCTGAACTTTGTGAATTATAATTATGCACCTGAATAGCTAAAATATTTTCTCCTTCAACTAGGATATCTTTAATTTCAGTCAAAGAAATCGGAGGTAACTTTTCTCCTTCTATTAATTTTGGATCGGTATAGCTATCAGTTTGCTGATTGTATGGAACAGGTGATTCGCCACTTAAATTTTCTCTGTACACTTCTGTTCCGTTTATGTACGCAATATAGCCATCATCATAATCTATGTGTAAAAGTACTTTTTTTAAGTTTAAGAGATCATTAATAGTAAATAATGTTCTAGAAAAAACCGAATTTGTACCATTCGGAATGATAGTTTCATCATCGTTATCACCATATCCCAATCCAAAAACACCTGATTCCCAGTCCGAATCATCAAAATTGGGTAATATCCATTGACTGGTTACTGGAGAGCTTGGAATTTTGAATTTAGTTTCATCACCCTCTCTTACCGAGGTTTCCCAAAAAATTTGACCTCCAATTCTGTTTTTGTCTGAGGCGAACAAAAGGATTAAATCATCCGGATTTAGAGTAACATCTGGTAATTGGTATAAAAAAAGATCTTCTTGATTATCGCTAATAAAATAATCTGATAGCAATATGGATTGGTTTGATGTATTTATAAGTTCAATCCAATCTGGTGTATCGCCATCTTCATCGATTGGTGTTGTTACGTTACTAGATACTAATTCATTTATCTTTATTTGTGCTGTAACACTGTATGTAAAAAAAAACACCTGTAAAACAAATAATTGTAAAATTATTTTTATCACTATAAATCCTATCTGTATTTAAATTATTTAATTTTTTCAAATACACATGACAAAGACATTATGACTATTATAATTTTTATAAAAAACCCTGTTATTTAAAACCGGGTTTTCTTCATCGTTTTACAAACCAAACGCGTCTTTACCTAAAAATATAGCAGCATCTCCTAATTCTTCTTCTATTCTTATTAATTGATTGTACTTGGCTATTCTGTCGGTTCTACTCATGGAACCTGTTTTTATTTGCCCTGCGTTTGTAGCAACTGAGAGATCTGCAATGGTAGTATCTTCAGTTTCGCCAGAACGGTGAGATATTACTGCAGTATAACTATTTTTATGCGCCATTTCGATAGCATCTAATGTTTCGGTCAGCGTACCAATTTGGTTCACTTTGATGAGAATTGAATTCCCAACTCCACGCTCAATACCTTCTGCAAGACGTTCTGTATTTGTTACAAATAAATCATCACCCACTAACTGAACTTTATCGCCAATCGCATCTGTTAACTTTTTCCAAGCGTCCCAATCGTTTTCAGCAAGTCCATCTTCAATTGAAATGATAGGGTACTTTTCTGCCCAACCGCTCCAGAATTCAACCATATCGTCAGTGTCTTTTTTAGAACCATCGCTCCATTTAAATTCGTACAATCCTGTTTCAGTGTTATAGAATTCAGAAGCAGCAGGATCTAAAGCTATAAGAACGTCGTCTTTTGGGATATAACCTGCTTTCTCGATCGCTTCCATAATCACTTCTAATGCTTCTTCATTAGATTTTAGGTTTGGAGCAAAACCGCCTTCATCGCCTACAGCAGTACTATATCCTTTGTTTCCTAATACCTTTTTAAGGGTATGAAAAATCTCTGCTCCCATTTGTAATGAATGACTGAAAGACTCAGCCCCGGCAGGCATAATCATAAATTCTTGCAAATCAACGCTATTATCGGCATGTGATCCACCATTTATAATGTTCATCATAGGTAAAGGCATTACTTTAGCATTAACACCTCCTACATATCTCCATAATGGCATACCTAAATCATTTGATGCAGCTTTTGCAAGAGCAAGAGACACTCCTAAAATAGCATTTGCACCTAACTTGCCTTTATTGCTTGTGCCGTCTATTTCCAGCAGCAATTTATCTAATTCAGTTTGATTAAAAACAGGTAATCCTAAAAATTCGTTAGCAATTATTTCATTAACGTTTTCTACTGCTTTTGTAACTCCCTTACCAAGAAAAACTTTGTTGTCACCATCTCTAAGTTCTACTGCTTCATGCTCGCCAGTGGATGCTCCTGATGGAACTGCAGCTCGACCAAATGCGCCCCTATCAAGTATAACATCTACTTCAACAGTTGGATTGCCTCGGGAGTCGATAATTTGACGGGCTGTAATATCTTCTATAAAACTCATTGTAAACTTTACTCTTTTTTAAATGCTTAATAAGCTTTTAATATACAAGTATTCTTGGTGTACTTAAAGCAATGCCCCTTGGTTTGTTTACAATAATATTAGGTTCAGTCTATTATAATTTCTTTAAACGTAAAATCTTTATTTATTTTTGATAAACCAACAACATGGAATGGAGCACTATATGATGTATTACACTCATAACAAGATTCAAAATTGATGGTTACCTCGATTATATTTTCTTTTTCTAAAAAATTTTTAATTCCATATTTATGATTGCTTAACGCTATTTCTCCTTTATAGGTTACTACAATCATATCGTTACTAAAATCAAAACCATCACTTCCCCTATTGAAATGATTACGATATTCAGATTCACTTTTAATTACAAGTTGCCCCTCATTTTTCACCCCATTCATTCCTTGATCAATGGTATAAAATTCTAATTCTTTTTCTTCGAATATTGGATCATCATTATTTTTGTTTGTTGGTGTGTCAGTACATACTAATAATAGTAGAATATTAACAAGCATACTTATATTAATTGCATTCATAATAATACCTCAAAAAAAAATTCTATAACAATTACTTAAGTTCCGTTATCAAATAATTGTATCATTAAAGATGAACATAAACAATTTATATTTATTGTCCACAAAATTAAATTCTTATGATACACCCTTGGATTATCTTATTTGATGTCGATGGAACCTTGCTAAATGTTGAAAATACTTTTATGAGACCTCTTCTAAGAGGTATAGTTGATGAGCTTGAAATTTCATATGAAGGAATTGAAACAGATTCTTTTTCGGGTAGAACCGACCGTGACATTTTTTCATCTTTTCTTGTTAATCATGAATATGACCAAAGCTTATATATGAAACTTAAAAATACATATTTGCAAAGATTATCAGTTAATTTAGAGCCTAAGCATGTATCTAAGTTAGCTTATGTAGATGAGGCAATATCATATTTTTCTAAGGAAGGATTTATTATAGGTTTGTTGACGGGCAATTTCCCTGAAGCAGCTAAAATTAAATTAGAAGGGGCAAACATCACGCTAGATTACACAATTAGTGCCTTCGGAGATTCATTTAAAGATAGAAATATGCTTCCTAAGCTTGCTAGACAAAAAGCAACAGAAATGCTAAATCATGAGGTTGATCCACAACGGTGTGTTATAGTTGGAGACACTCCAAAGGATATATTATGCGCAAAAAATAATGGCATGAAAAGTGTTGCTGTAGCTACAGGTATGTATTCAAAAGAAATTCTTAAAACCTACGAACCCGATGTAGTTGCGGATTCTCTTGAACATGTTAGTTCTTGGTTTAACTGGTAATAAAGTGAAGTTTTATTATTTATACATTTTACCAAAAGTAAATGTTATTTGGGCTGTTCCAAAATAATGTATTGCGTCATTTGCGTCTACTAATTGGTTTTCTAAATTATTTTGAGAAGTTATTAATTTTTTTGGTTCTAACATTTGCAAACCTTTTTTGAAATAATAAAAGCTATATCCAAATTTTAAACTGCTAATTCTTTTAAAATTGTCACCAAAATCTATCCCTAATGCAACTTCTCCGTTCCAACCTAGCTCCATTTCCGCATCACCCCATCCTTGGAAAATATCATTAATTTGTTCTGAGTTATATATATCATCTATAGTGTTGTCTCTATATCCATTATTATTTCTATCATTAAAATAAGGAATGGAAACCGATATACTCGGCCCAAAATTCATTGAAGTGAATACTCTAAAATTGTCTGTAACATTAGATGCAAAAAGTCGTTTTTTTACACCTATAGTAGTTGGGAAAGTTAATACACCATTATAATTGCCAAGAAAAATTCTAGTACTAAAATATGGATCAATATAGGTTTGTTCACTTGGATCTCTGAGACCAGCTATTTTAAAATTTATCAACCCTTCGGTATATGAACTTAAACCAATTCGATACTGCATACCTACACCAAACCCAAAATCACTTATCCCCAAAGCAAATCCAAACCCTCGTTTATATCCTTCATCAAACAGATTTTTAGGCTTTATCGCTTCTTGTATAATAGGTTCACCAAAATCAGATTGAGCATACACGTTGCAACAAAGCGACTCAGCAAATAAAATTACGCACAGGATTATGAAACTTTTTTTCATTCCAGAAACATTTAAACTTTTATGATGATTAAAATAACAAACATTAAACGAAAAAAACTTCATTTTCTTGTTGAGTTAATTATTTATCCCGTTATTTTCTGCTTTGCTTAAACTATCTTAGCACACAAACTTTAAACATTAGTATGAATTCACATACCACATTTATTATTTTTGGCCCTTCTACTTCTTTAGTTAGAATGACTGAAAAAATTTTTACCGATTATCCTCCACATTTTTTGCATTCTAGAATCTTTGAATCTAGTAAAATTAAATTTGAAATCGCTGTTTATGAAGAATACAATAAACATATAAATTCTAGCATTACACTTACCTGTATTTTTGAGTCTTCATCAAATAAAAATAAAATTCTGCTGAAAAAAACAGGTGGCCGAATGGGATTTCGTGGTGGGGCAGTCAGCGATGATCAAAATATTGAAGAGATAATAAAAGGATCAATTATTGATTATTCTAAAAGATATGGTCTAACTGTACAAGAAGAACGTATTTCTGACACCAAAGAAGAAGAATAGGTATGGATAATTACAGCATCGAATGGACGGTGCTAACTATGCTAGAATGGGGAACTTCTTTTTTTGAAAAAAAAAATATAAAAAATCCAAGATTAAGTATCGAATGGTTACTTTCAGATATATTGAATATAAAGCGATTAGATTTATATTTAATGTATGATAAGCCTCTAGCTAAGTCTGAATTATCATTATTACGTCCGTTGGTTAAAAGACGTGCTTTAGGTGAGCCTCTTCAATATATAACTGGGTCAACAGATTTTTATGGCTATACTATAAAAGTTGATCCTTCGGTGTTAATACCTAGACCAGAAACAGAAGAGTTGCTAGAATTGGTATTAACTCAATCCCCTTATGTTAATAAAAGAAAAGTTTTAGATATAGGCACAGGTTCTGGATGTATTTCAATTGCATTAAAAAAGAAACGTCCAAATTGGAATTGTCATGCGATTGATATTTCTAAAGAGGCAATAAGGGTTGCAAAAGATAATGCATTAGCACATGAAATTGAGATAGAGTTTTTTATTGAAGACATAATTAATCCAAGTTCCTTCCTTTTAAATCAAAGTTATGATTTAATTATTTCTAACCCTCCATACATATTAAGATCCGAATATTCTACTATTGATGTAGAAGTAAAAGCATTTGAACCCAATATTGCCCTTTTTACTTCCTCATTAGAAAAAATATATAAACCTATTGAGCAATTTTCCCTGCAAAACTTAAATTTAGGTGGCATGTTAG
>JAYPYN010000004.1:13360-20456 GCA_038154605.1 Balneolaceae bacterium | reverse complement strand
CGTTAAAAAAAGACTATGCTGGTAAAGACAGATTTTTAGTTTTAAAAAAATTGAAATAACCTAATTTTTAATTTTGAAAAGACAAATAATTTTTACTCTAGCTAATGTGGATAACTTGTGGGAAAGTTTTTTCATTCTTATGGAACTATTTTATTGAGGCGTAAAACATGTGTTGTGCGACGGTTAAGTAATCTGAAACAACTTTTAACAAATGTTATAATTATGCTTTAAATTATTATGCACCAACATTTTATGTGTTTTTTATAATTGTGGATAACTTTTAGTTATCGTTATATAATTTGTTTGACATCTGCATTTTAATTTGTCATTTTCAAGAAGAAGGTTATCATAATTTTTATTTTTTTGTTGTGGATAACTAACTCATTTACTCACTAAAATTACTAACGGAGGATAAAAAAACTTTGAATACGGTTTCTGCCGAATCAGCATGGGATGAATGCTTAGGAATTATTAAAGACAACATAAGTTACCAAAAGTTTAAATCATGGTTTGAACCCATTAAACCCATAAGCTTAATAGATCACACTTTAACAATTCAAGTACCTAGTCAGTTTTGGTACGAATGGTTGGAAGAACATTATTATACCATGCTCAGATCTACATTAGCCAAAGTACTAGGTTCTGAGGGAAAACTTGAGTACTCCATCCTTATGGAAAAATCGCGTCAATTTGAAAATAATAGAGCGGTACGACTACCACAACGCCCAATGCCACCTGTTCAGCCACAACCAATCGCAGGATATCCCAATTATTCACCCGATGTAATAGAAAACCCATTCATAATACCAGGGATACGAAAGACTAAAATTGAATCAAATCTTAATACCTCTTATGTATTTGAACGCTATATTGAAGGTGACTGTAATCGTTTAGCTAGGTCGGCTGCAATGGCTATTGCTGATAACCCAGGAAGCAACTCTTTTAATCCATTTTTTATATATGGCCCTACCGGATTGGGAAAAACACATTTAATACAAAGTATTGGTAACCGTGTTAAGCAAAAATATGGAGATGATAAATCAGTCCTTTATATCTCTTCGGAAGCTTTTACAAATGAATTTGTACATGCGATCAGAAATAATCGTGCAAGCGAATTTTCTATGTTTTATAGAAATATTGATGTATTGATTGTAGATGACATTCAATTTTTTAGCGGTAAAGAAAAAACTCAAGAAGAGTTTTTCCATATTTTTAATGCTCTACATCAAGAAGGTAAGCAAATTATTTTAAGTAGCGATCGGGCTCCAAAAGATGTACCAGATATTGAGGAGCGCCTTATTTCGCGGTTTAGCTGGGGATTAAGTGCCGATTTACAAATGCCAGAATACGAAACTAGATATGCTATTCTAGAACGAAAGGCCAACGATAATGGAATTGAGATTGAACCAGAAATTCTTGAATTCATCGCTCATAATTTTAAATCTAATGTGAGAGATTTAGAAGGCGCCATCATTAAACTCTTAGCGCATGCATCTCTACAAAACATTGATGAGATAGACCTTTCTATGGCTAAAAGAGTTTTAAAAGATATGGTTAAAGACTCTAACACTCAGATATCAATTGAATCTATACAAAATTATGTATGTGATTATTTTAGTATTGATACCAATAAAGTTCGTGAAAAAACAAGAAAACAGGAAATCGTTGAAGCTCGTCAAATTGCAATGTATCTCTCAAAACGATTCACGAAATCAAGCCTTAAAACTATTGGACTTCATTTTGGTGGTCGTGATCATTCCACGGTAATTCATGCTATATCAACAGTAGAAGAGAGAATGCTTACAAGCCCAAAACATAAGCGAATTTTGGAAGAATTACACCAACGCATTGAAGTAGCAAGCCTATAAAATGGATGTATTAAGGCTGAAAGGCTTACGTTTTTTTGGCTTTCATGGGGTTTATAAAAATGAACAAAAAAAAGGTAATACATTCGAAATAGATGCAACTTTTTATTTACCATTGCAAACTGCCGCTGTAACAGATAATCTAGAACAAACTCTTAATTATCAATTAATTTATAATGCGGTTAAATCTGTTATAGAAGGTCCATCCAAACTACTAATTGAACACCTTGCATATCTTATTGGTACTTCCATATTACCCCATGTTAATTCTGATACTAAATTTGAGATAACAGTGCGAAAAATTAATCCTCCTTTGCCTTCTATGGTTGAATTTTCAGAGGTAACACTTTCATGGCCCAGGTAGCAATTGCATTAGGCTCCAATCTTAATGATCCTCATAAACAATTGAAAATTGCCTGTAAATTCTTACGGGATATTTCAAATAATTTAATAGTGGTATCCAGTATTTTTGAATCAGAACCAATTGGCCCATCTGAGTTTAATTTTTTAAATGCAGTTGTGTTAATTAAATGGTCTTTAAGTGTAGAAACATTATTTTCCGAAATAAAAACTCAAGAATACAGACAAGGACGCCCCACCAGATATCCAAAATGGACGGCAAGAACCATAGATATGGATATTATATGTTATGATAAAGAAATTATCCATTCCAAAGAATTAATCATTCCACATACTCAATACAAACAACGATTATTTGTATTATTGCCACTTCAAGAAGTTTTACCAAATTGGATAGATCCAGAAACACAATTAGAAATAGATAAAATGATAGAAATAGCACCTAATATGTCGATATCAAGAACAAACCTAATGTGGTAATACATGTCTAATCATCTTGATTTCATTGCTATCGAAGGTGTAATTGGTGCAGGAAAAACATCCCTTGCTAAGCTTTTAGCCCAACGTAAAATGGCTAGGTTAGTATTAGAGGAGTTTGAAGATAATCCTTTTTTACCAAAATTTTACGAGGATCGAAATCGATATGCTTTTCAAACACAACTTGCTTTTTTGGCGAGTAGGTTTAAGCAACAACATAATATGATGAATCAAGATTTATTTCATCAGCTTACCATCTCGGACTATATTTTTGATAAAGACAGAATTTTCGCGCGATTAAATCTTGATGATGATGAATTAGCTTTGTATGACAATATTTTTAATATTATGACAGGAATTGCTGCACAACCTAATCTAATTGTATTTATACAATCCTCTGTTGATCGCTTGATATATAATATTGAGAAAAGAGGCAGAGATTATGAGCGGCATATAACACCAGATTACTTACGAGATTTGAATAATGCATACAATCATTTTTTCTACCATTATAATCGCTCTCCTGTAATCTTTATTAATACAACTGAGATTGATTTTGTTAATAATTTAGATCATCTATCGTATATTGAAGAACATATATTTGAACGACCTATACACTCGAATACTCATATCCACTTAGCTCCATAACGATGTCTAAATTTATTTTTTTTATAGTACTCTTCTTCGTTATATCAAGATATATACGTCGAATGTTCTTACCTTCTAGATATAAAAGAAATCAATTTAATCCTTATCGTAAATCAGGTAAAAAAAACTTTGATCAGATCGAAGAAGCCGACTATGAGGATTTATCAGACAAAAATTAATAGTGCATGAATTTCGAAGAAAAATTAAATCGTGGTTTTGAATTACTTCAAGAAAAAGACATTGATCATAGTTTAGATACAGCAAGAGAATTACAAAAAGAAAATCCTGAAGCGCATGAGCCTTTTTACCTAGAAGCTCTTATTTTTCAACAATTAGGGCAACATGAAATGAGCGAAAAAGCCATCAATACAGCAATTGAACTGGCAGGAAAAAAACCAGCATATATGAATATGCGTGGGCATTTATACATGCAGCAAGAAAAGCTTGTGCAAGCTGAAGCAGATTTTGATATTGCAATCGCTGATGGAGATTTACCCAATGCGCATAGAAATAAAGTTATGCTTATGCTTATGACCGATAGGGGGCAAGAGGCGCTACCATATTTAATCGGCAGGATTAAAGCTGACCCACATGATGCTGAAAATTGGATTTTAATGGGAGATATGATCAAAAGAGGAGGCCAAGAAGATAAAGCACGCACCTATTATGAGCAGGCTTTAAAAATTGATCCAGGTAATGAATATGCTATGCGCCAATTGGAAGAAAGTTAACATCCTTTTTCTTTACTTTTTGGTTTGATTGAATTTTGAAGTATAAAAGTTCTATCTTTAAACTTTTGAGCTCACATGGCGGAATTGGTAGACGCGCACGCTTGAGGGGCGTGTGGGAGAAATCCCGTGGAGGTTCGACTCCTCTTGTGAGCACTTTTTTATATATCTATGTATTTTCTAAGATTCTAACGGCTTAATTTTGGTTACCTTTTACTCTACCTCTAGTCTATCAAATCTTATATCTATGAAGAAATGAGAAGCAATTCAAATTCGCTTAACATAAATTAAGAGTAAAATAAAACCACTAAAGCTTATTAATGGTGAGCTAGGGAAACAAGGTTCTTAATTGGAACTATTTTTAGACGTTTTAGTAGTACAAAATAAGTTTATGTTACTATAATTAGACTCAGGTAATGTTTCTTTTAAATGTAAGATAAAATAAGAGGTTCTTATTCGATATAAACGATGTGAAATACCCCATAAAAAAGAGTCTTAATTTTCTAGAGCTTTAATGATTTACCAATTAAAATTTGTAGCATACAGCATTTACCTAAGGGTCAAGAACGAATTTAATCTTATTCTTGTGCTAGTCCACACAAACTCTCACTAATTTCCCATAATTTTTTTGCCGCTTCTGGATCTAAAGCATGGCTTCGAGGTGTCTTAACTTTTGAGTCTGCAAAATAAGCTCCATTTACTTCGCTTACTTCTTCTGAGGTGGCTAAATATATGGTAGTAGCAGCACCCTCTCTATTATTCTTCATAAAAGGGGTTCCTAATTTCCATAAGAACTTAAACATTAGACTAAGCCCCGAACTAAAGTTTGATTTAATTACCCCAGGATGCAAACAATTCGCAGTTACTTCGGTATCTTTCAATATATTTGCTAATTCAATCGTGAATAAAATATTAAACAGCTTAGAATTGCCATATGCTTTCCATGAAGTATATCTGCTTTTCAGTTGAAGATCCGTTGGATTAAATACCCCATTTCGATGTGCTTCTGAAGCCACATTTATTATTCGAGCTTTACCCGATTGTTTTATTTTAGGTAGAAGTAAATGAGTGAATAAAAAATATCCAATATGATTTACTGCAAATGTTGATTCTAGTCCGTCCACAGTTTCTACATATGCTTTGCTAATAAAACCATGATTGTTGATCAACACATCAATCTTATTGTATGTTTGTAAAATTTCAGATGCAGCTTTTCGAATTTCATCTTGTATTGAAAAATCACATAAAATAATATCAATTCCTGCGCTAGGTATTTCTTTCTGGATTACATTCTTTGCCTCAATTGCTTTGTCCTCGTTTCTACAAATCATAACAATAAACGCGCCTTGTTGAGCTAATGATTTTGCTGTTTCAAATCCAATTCCAGAATTGGCTCCAGTAATTATGCATAGTTTGTTTTTCATATTCTACTTAGTTATGATTTAATTTTGTAGTATAGAATAACTAATATTGCTTTAATTTGTAATTTTTTAAAAGATCACAATGATACAAGAATATCTTAACTCTATAGAAAATTTTATTGTTGTAGGGGATCGTGTATTGCTAAAACCCAGAGATATGGAAACTCATATGCGAAGTGGACTTGTTTTACCTGCATCGGTTAAAGAAAAGGAGGAAATCCAAAGCGGTTATATTTTAAAAACCGGTCCCGGCTATCCAATCCCAAATATGGAAGCCGAAGAAGAATGGAAAAGCCATAAGCAAACCAAATACATAGGTATGCAGGCTACGGAAGGGGATTTAGCTATTTTCCTAAAAAGTCAAGCTCATGAAATAGAGTTTGAGAACGAGAAATACATCATCGTACCCCATTCTTCTATTCTCCTTTTGATCCGTGATGATATAAATTAATCAATAATCATACTGATAACGGATATCGATTCCCTGCCTTGAATCTGCTCCTTCTGTAATTATTAAATCCCAATGTTCATTTAATAAGTATTCTAATACAAATAACGTTTTTGGAGTTGAGCTCGTTAGTTCGTTTATGATTGAGAAAAAAGTACGTTCGTTTAAATACCAACCCGTAGTTATAGCAGTGCGGCCACTCTGTCCCGAATTATCAATTTGAACAACATCTACGCCAAGTTCTTGAGTAGCTAACGTTTCTACTTCATCAAGCAAAACATCGGTTAAAACCTGAAACGATTCTGCATCATCATTATCTGCAAAAACACTTTGCCACGCTTCTAATGAATAGCACGGTTTATTAAATAGGGCAAAGCAAATTACATCAGATTGCTCCATATCTGGGGCGCTTTTAAAGGTAAATATTGGTTCTAAATGTGTGCCTTTAACCATATAGTAAAGCTCAACAGATTCCCCTTTTTGCCGAGTTTGAGGAATATAGGCGCTTTTTATGTCAAGATCAGGATTCATAAATGGACCTGTAAAATTGATACTCCCCTTTTTTATTTCGAATGGCTTCCCCAAAGGTCTAACATAGCCCTTATCAACAGAAAGTTCGCCTATGAGCTTTAGTTCACCCCCAGGTTCTTTTTGCAGATCAAGTAGTCCTGATGGCTGTATTTCTATATCAAGATAATCTGAATTTCTAATGAAAAAATCTTTATCTAGGTTTACCACTACATCCATCGTTAAAGAGTCGAAGGCAGCAAATGAATTTAAGTTTTCATCTTCTAGATAAATTTTTTCTAGTGTATTATCTCCGAAATTATCTAGCAAATAAAACCCTCTACCAACCTTTAAATCTCCATTCAAATGGGGATGCTCAATCTCACCGGATAAAGTAGCGTCTAGGTCGATTTCGAGATAGGTATTTCGATTATTAATAAACTCAAATTGATTGGCATACACATCTAATAAAATATTAGTAGGTTTTAGCCCCATTAGATTGGCTTTGCCCATTAAATTAATGTTCCCTCTTCCACTTTCTGCATAAAGGGTAGGTATATGAATAGAAGAAGAATCTAATTCTAATTTCAATACAATGTAATCAAGAGATATTTTGGAAAAGAGAAGAACTAAAAAGCCATA
>JAYPYN010000004.1:0-13350 GCA_038154605.1 Balneolaceae bacterium | reverse complement strand
ATTTTCAAGTGTGGTTTCGGAATAGGGAAGCTCTAACCGGGCATTTTCTAGAGTAAAACCCCCTTTTGGTCGAATTTTTCCTATAGCGCCTTTCAAATATAAATCTACGGTCAATTCTCCGTCCATGGAGCTAATATAATTGGGGTCAACAAAGTCATTAAAGAGTGCAATGTTTAAATTATTTGATACTGCACTTATCTCAAGTTCATCATCTTTAGCAGGTAGTTTTAATTCAAAATTTCGAAAATCATAATGTATGGGATATGCGATGTTCAATTCTAAAATAGGTACCGATTGATCATAAATATCACTTTGAATTATTAACCGTTTGCTTGGATTAGAATATTTAAATTCTGCGAATACCTGATCCACAGGTACACCTGACAATTGAGTATTTTCTATGTCAAGTTCGCCTGTAAACTCTGGCGTACCCACTTGTCCAGACATTTTTCCCTGAAAAGTGACTATACCGATAGTACTAGAAATACCTAATTCATCGAGCCATGATTCGAATTTAGTTAAATCTGTTGGCTGAACATACACCCCCCCTTTAACAGGTCGGTTATAAAATTCGTCATCTAACTCGGATTTCTCAATCACAAATGGAACATCTGCCCATCCTGTAACTGCAAGGGTACTATCCCAATAAATATTTGCCCTTGTATTAAGCCGCTCGTTAATGATGTCAAAACTAAAAATAACACTATCTGCTTCTGCATCTTTATACAAAAGTTGATCTATTCTGGCTAATCCATTGCTTACTACATCTTCAGGAGTTAGATGATAATGAACATCACCAGATAAAGTTCCATCAATTATTTTTTCACCAATCACTATGTGTTGGAGTAATCCAATATCAACGTTATTTCCTGAGAGATATACTTGTGCTTCTTTTTCTCGTGAATAAGGTATCATAAAGTCTAAAGATGCTCCTTTATTGGATGTCAAACTCAATGAATCGGTCCTATATTCTGATTCCGAAATCCATATGTTAAAGGGTTTTTGTAGTACTAGCTTAGATGCAGGAGATAAAAAATCGAAGCGTGTAAATTGAATCGTAGCAAAACCTTTTGAAATATGTTTTGCAATTGTGCCTTGTTGAAGTAAACGATGGTTGTTATTACCCTGGATAGAAAGTTCGAAAGCGGATCGTAACGAATCTTCGCTTAACATACCGCTGGTGTTCATAGTTATATCTAGTAAGGTTACACCACCTAACTTTGGATTATGGATGTCGAGTTTTGCATTAAATTTGCTATCGCTTTCAATTTCAATATTGGAGGTTCCACCTATGTGATCTGCTTCAAATACAGAATCAATCAAAACATCTGATAGATTAAGCTCGAACGTTCCATGTAATCCATTTTTTAGGTCTGGTTGAAGAATACCATCAATCTTTCCAGTTGCATACAATGCGTTTAGGCCAAATAAACTAGCTAGTGGTTGTAGATTTTTTATATCAATATCGAGCAATAATTTATTTTCGGAGTGTATGCTATCAATCACATTTTGTTGACTAAAAATGACTCCATCTGCAATATCGCTAAGTAGAACTCCATTCCTTATTATAAATTTTCCTTGCTCATATTCTATATCCGTATGTAATGAATCGATAGTAGCGTTGTTAATGTGTCCAGGCTCTAGACTAAGTGATCCTAATTGATTAGCGCTCCTTAAAAATCTTCCTTTGCCCATACCTTGTATTTTTCCTGTTAATTGCGAGGTGCTTTCCTTAAATAAAGAGAAGTCTCCAATGTTTAGGTTTCTAAAATTAGCTAGGTAATTATACTCAAGATGTACATCTAGTGGATTGAAAAAAATTGCTTTTATATCTAGTTCACTTTCCAACACTCGTAAGTATGCCTCGGTTATTATTTTTTGGGAATTAACCGATCCGTGTAATTCTATTTCATCTATTCGTTCATCTCCTACATACCATGGATGAGGTTTCCCTGTTCTTGTAAATAGGCTTTTTACTGTAAAATTAAATTCTGAGCCAGGAAAAGAAAACGAGTGACCATGTATGGTGCCTTCGGCATTTATTTCACCTTTTAAAAATTGTTTATCCAGCATTTGTGGATTTAATTTTTGGATAGAATAATCAACATTCCAAACTGGTTTAGCTGAAAAAAGACTATCTATCCTAACTTTGGAACTTAATGTTTCATCAAAGCTACCTTCGAAGTTTATATCACCAATTAAAGAGTTTTTCTCTAGCTTACCCTTTGCGTTGAGACCCTCAAAATTAAGAGCATTAAGTTTGAAATTAGAGCTTTCTATTGACCAATCGAATGCACTATTTGGTCCTAACGCCAAACTATTTCCACTCACATTCATTCGAAAAAAACCACTTTGAACTTGGATTGGATCGAATACATTGGTGCTATTTATGTAATCGGCTGATATATTAATGGAACGAATAATGGGTGTTTTTTCCCATAGAATAGCCGTTTTGATTTTCAGATTATGTAACGTAGGTCCATTCGCGCTTAAGATAACTTCAAACTCATGGGGTGCGCCTTCTAACTTCAGTTCTAATGCAGATACATCTAGATTCTTGGAAAAATCTGGTATAAGATTTTGGAGTTTAATGTCTTTCGCAGCAATTATCCCCGAAACATTGTTTAATTGTTCATCAACATTCAAATCACCTTTTAGCACAGCATCCCCCAACCCAAATACTACATCATTTAGCGAAATAGAATCTTTGGTTATCTGACCATCCATCCCAAATGAAATTCCTTCTGGTAAACGGCCGTGATTGATTTGAAAATTTATATGTTCAATTCCAATACTATTAGCATTTCCGAACCTACCGTTCCCTTTAAAAACTAAGTCATTAAAAAAAATAAGGGAATCAGGGAAATAAGAAGTTGATATGATTTCAAAATTGCCATCCTCAATCTGAATGTGATTCATCGATATACTCATTGCCTCGTTTTCAGATTCTGATGAAAGTGCTGATACTTTTTGATTTTGAATTCTATCAAAATCGATGGTTCCTTGCACACCTTCAATTACTAGGAATTGTACTATCGGATTTCCAAAAATCACATCTTTTAGCCGATATTCTGAAGCTAGGTTTTGAATCGATAAAGATACTCCATCTCCTACAATTACCACATCTTCAAGCATTAAATTATTCCATGCATCCCCATAAATAGACTTAATCTCCACTAAATCAGCAGAAAAATTCTCTTTTAGCACTTTTTCTATTTTGCTCTCAACAACGCTTAACGCATAGTCTGTTGATAGTAAATATCGAAATCCAATGAAACCAAGTAAGCATACTCCTATAATACATGCCAGTATTGTAATCCAACGAGTGATATAGTTTTGTGAATACTTCATTAAAATGCTTGTCCTATACTGATATGAATTCGCCATCGGGGCGCCGCTTTTGTGCTCACCTCAGGGAGTAATTCTAAATCGAAATCAGTGGGATTTAACTTATATCCTAGGTCTACTCGAACTGGTCCAATTGGGGTTTGATAGCGAACCCCTACTCCTGTACTATATTGCAACCTGCGCTCATCTAATCTTCTTAAGCTATTCCAAACTTGCCCTCCATCTAAAAATGCAGCAAGCTCAAATCCTTTTAACACTCGATCCATCTGTTGCCTAAGTTCAATATTAAATGAAAGAAAGGCTTTTCCACCAGTAGGTACAAAACGAACTTCATCTTTTTCATCTGGGGATGTACCTTCAATAACAATGGCGCGTTTTGGACCTAGTTCATTTTTTCCATACCCTCTAACCGAACTTGTACCACCCGTATAGAATTCAATATCAGCAGGTAATGAGTCTTGATTTGCCGAATAGATTGAGCCAGCCTGAACACGTGTTGCTAAAACTGTTGTTGATGTTAGTGTAGAAAATTTTCGAACATCGAAAGCTAATTTCTGATATGTAAAATCTGATTCCCCAAAAATACCTGAAATTTCGATGTAAGGCTGAACAATCCACCCTTTTTGGCCTCTAGCTAACCCATTAGCATAGTAAAAATTTAGGATAAAACTGGAAACATTATAATTTAGAACACTATCGGGTAGAATGTCGGTAATTTCTTGATTTTTCTCATTGGTAATATCATACTCGTTGTTAATTGCAAATTCGTAGGCAAAGGTTCCGGTTAAGTTACGGTTGTATTCGTATCCCAGTGAATTTATGATTCCTCCTGTTGAGATAGAGTAAGCGTTCTCATTTCGATTTTCGATGTATGGATTTATTGTAAAACTACTTTTGGTATTAAACACATATGGAAATAAGAACTCCGAACTTAAATAACTTTCAAAAAATGATAATTTTAATGATGTACTAAATTGTGTGCCTTTGCCTCCTAAATTTCTGTACGTCCAGCTGGTTTGAACTCTAAAAAAATTCCAAATTGTGTTGATCGATAAAGTTTTTCTCATACGATCAAAATCACCTATTCCACCCCTAATTTTAAAAGAACGCAATGGTAGCTCCATAACACTAAGTTTCAAATCAAGTGTAGAGTCTTTGGGTTGCTCAGGAATAGAGATTAAAGCCAATCGAAATAAATGATGTTTAAATAATTCTCTTTGTGCTTGCTTTAATTTTTCTTCAGAATATAACTCACCGATTTTTAATCCAGTTTCTCGAAGAATTAACTGATCACTAAGTGTTTTAGCTCCCTCAATGTCTATTGATGCGAGCCTTGCTATTGGTCCTGGCGTAGTTTGGATGATAACATCTGCTGTGTTTTGAGCACTATCAATAGATACCTCAACCAATACCGTTGCATATATAAATCCTATATTTTTTAAAACCTGGCTGAATAAGCCAACCGCCTCTGCTTCTTTAACCGGTTGATATCTACGCCCCTTTTTGAAAGATAGTTTTCGTAAAAAACCAGCATACTCCGAACTATTTAATATATGTTGCTGATCAACTTGATTGGCATTAATAACAATACTAACCCTTTCAATCACAATAGGTTGATTTTCAATAATCTGGAACACTAAAATTTTGCGGTTTTCTGAGGACCCGTTTCTTAACTCGTAGCTTACCTCAACATTTGGGTACCCTCTTCTTTGATAAAATCGCTCAATCCGAATTACGTCTTTACGAATTTCAATTTCATTAAGTGATTTATTTGACTGATTAATAACACCTATTCGTTTCCAAAACGAAGGTCTTTGGTGTGCTATATACTTCAAAATTACTAAATCTTCATAGCGTTCATTACCCTCTATCTCTACATTCCAAATCCTATGTTTATCTTCTTGCGCTTGAGAAAACCCTGCGTCTGAACTAAGGATGAAAACACTGAATAAAACGCCTTTTAAAATTGAATTTTTCAAGTGAATGAGGTGATTGATAATCAATACAAAGTATAACTTGTTCTTTTATTATATAAAAAATAGTATTTGAGTTTAAAAGCACCCGAATGGTTCCTATTTTACACAAAAAAAATTTGTTAATGAAAGTTAAATCTTTATTTCTGATATCATCTCTTATTGTATCATGTACATCTACTTCTAAATTTACGGGGTTCTCTTACGATCCTCCTGGAGTAACAGATACATCTAATAAAGTAACTTTAGAACAAAAAAAAAGAACTATTGGCGCGGGGTTTCCTAAAGTTTGGGTTAGTAATGAATTTGAAAGTGCTAGAGCTATTGATTTTTATCATGTTAATGAAGATACCTTTGAGGTTGCCATTGAGCCAGAAAACCATCCAATCAACAATAGTCCATGGTATGGATTTAACATTTGGAGCGACGAAGACCGGGAAATATATCTTAAGTTGAGATATAAAGAAGGGCGACATAGATACGTTCCAAAATTATATTTTGCATCTCCTGAAGACACCTTAAAACAAACAATCAATAATGTATCTTATGATGATTCAACCGGTAGTTCATCATTTAAACTAGCACTAAAAAAGAGACCATATCAAATTTCGGCTCATTTTTTGGATGGAATTCGGTTCTCTGATCTACAGAATGAACTAACATGGATTAATAATTCATTCATCCGCGTTGATACTGTTGGGTATTCACATCAGAAACGTCCTATCATTGAACTAACTGTGAATGAAGCTTCATCTGTTACAAATAAAGGCATACTAGCACTACTAAGTCGCCAACATCCGCCAGAAGTATCGGGTTATAAAGCGTATCAAGCTTTTTTTAAAACATTGATAAGTGATTCTGAGCTTGCAACAACGTTCCGAAAATATTTTGTTGTAAAAGCCTATCCAATTATAAATCCCGACGGTGTTGTTAATGGACATTGGAGACATAATGTAGGTGGAGTAGATTTGAATAGAGACTGGATTAATTTCAATCAACCTGAAACACGCGCTGTACGTGATGCGCTTCTTAGAACTATGGTTTTGAATAAGAATTGGAACATGTATTATGGAATCGACTTCCACTCCACCAATGAAAATATTTTCTACCCTATTTTACAAGATATTAAAACCTTTCCGGATAATATCTCTCAACGGTGGTTTCCTACAATAAATGAAGCAAACCCCGAATTAAATTTTGTTTTAGAAGAATTTGATACCACTTCGCCAATAGCAAAAAATTGGATCTACCGGGCTTTTGGTTCTGATGCACTTACCTTTGAGGTGTATGACGAGTTATCTCCAGAGCAAATACAACGTCTTGGTACAAGTGCTGCGCAATCACTAATGGAATTATTGATTAAAGAGTGGAAAAATAAAAATTAATAATTAGTTACACCCTATGAAATTTTTTATTCCCACCCTATTTATCCTTATTTCAGTTGCTTGTAATCAAATTGATATCATTGATGATTTAAACGATGCATCCTTTGAACTTTTTACACAAGATAGTGTAGCCATTACTTTTCCAGATGATTTTAAAAAGAAATATGTGATAATGAGTTTCATTTATACCAACTGCCCCGATATCTGCCCATTAATCACCCAAAACATGATAAAGATTCAAAAAGAATTAGGAAATCCTGACGATATACAATTTCTTGGTATAAGTTTTGATCCAAGTCGTGATACCCCAAACACCTTAAAGCAATATAAAAAAGCATTCAAACTTGATAAGAACTTTGATTTCCTTACTGGAGATAGTGCGGTTGTAACTGCATTAATGGATAGCCTGAGAGTACGAACCCAAGTATCATATACAACTACTACTGAAGCAGGTGAAGAGCTTTATTTTCTGAGCCATTCCGATAAAATTATGGTACTTGATAAAAAATCAAGAGTGATTATAGAATATGGGGCAAGTCAGCCTATGATTCCCTCTATTATAGTCGAAGATTTAAATAAAATAAGATGAAACAATTAATTGTTATTGCCTTACTTATAATAAATTTAAGTAGTTGTTCCAAACCAACACCACAAACTGATATAAATGGAAAACCTGACACACTTACCATAGAAAATGGTTGGGTAAGGGCAGCAAATACAGGCATGATGTCGGCGGCTTACTTCACTATTCATAATGGTTTGAATGCAGCTGATACGTTGACAGAGATTAGATCAAGTATATCTAAGAATCTTCAAATCCATGAGTCATTCAAAGAAAATGATGGCATGATGGGAATGCGAGAATTACAGACAATACCCATAAAGCGTAAATCAACCCTAGAGCTAACACCTGGTGGCATTCATGTCATGATCATTCACACAGTACACGATATATCTGATGGCGATAGTGTAGATTTTATTCTAGATTTTTCAATTATGGGAGAAATTGGGGTTAAATTTCCTGTAAAGTTAATTAACACTACATCTGAATTATAAAAATAAGTGATCAAAACATATACTGTTTAATCATTTTCTTTTCTGATAAGTGCTTGCAGTCGGGTAGATGAATAAGTATCATCGTAAGGTTTAAATCAAAAAAATAAAAACTAGACATTTATACATGAGTAGTACAAAAACCTTTTTTGGCCACCCAAGTGGATTATCCACTCTTTTTTTCACTGAAATGTGGGAGCGTTTCAGTTATTATGGAATGCGCGCACTTCTAATCCTATTTATGACAACACCAGCACTTTCTGGGGGTCTTGAATTTGATGATGTTACATCAGGAGCAATTTATGGGTTATATACTATGGGAGTTTATCTCTTTGCATTACCCGGGGGGTGGCTCGCCGATCATATAATTGGTTTAAAAAAATCAGTTTGGTATGGTGGTATCATTATAACTATTGGTCATTTCACAATGGCTATACCTGGAGTAGTAGCACTTTTTGGGGATGGTGTACATTCCGGTGTAGTATCATCATTAGATACCTATTCCTTTTTTCTTGGTCTGGTTTTTATTGTGATTGGTACAGGAATGTTAAAACCTAATGTGAGTAGTATAGTAGGCGAGCTATATGGTGGTACTAGTGATAATGATTCTGCAAAAAGAGATGCTGGTTTCTCAATTTTTTATATGGGGATTAATATAGGGGCTTTGTTAGCTCCAATCGTGTGTAGTTTTTTAGCAGCTGAAATTAACTGGCATATGGGATTTGGGGCTGCAGGTATTGGAATGTTATTGGGTCTGGTACAATACAAAACAACTGCTTCAAATTTAGATGGATATGGGGATGCCCCAGTTTATGAAACCTCAGAAGAAAAAGAAAAAGCTGCAAAAACTGTAATTATCGCAAAAATTGTTGGTGGTATTGTCCTAGTGATCTTCGCATTATTCTTTTTTCAAGTGTTTACCATTGATGCTACTAGTATTGCAAATGTATCAAAATACATTATTGCTGCGGTAGCTGTTCTATTTTTTGGATATATATTTATTTTTGGTGGACTAACTAGTGAAGAAAAAGGAAAAGTAGGGGTAATTGGTTTATTACTACTTTTTAGTGCCCTTTTTTGGTCAGGTTTTGAGCAAGCAGGTTCCACGCTAAATCTATTTGCTGAACGGTTTACAGATCGAACGGTACTAGGTTGGGAAGTTCCTGCAGGAATGTTCCAATCTATAAATTCAATGTTTATTATAATTTTTGCACCGTTATTCGGAGCTATGTGGGTTTGGTTAGCCAAAAAACATTTAGAGCCTAGCTCGCCACTAAAGTTTGCATTTGGATTGATTTTACTTGGGATGGGTTTCCTTGTAATGTATTTCGCCGCAGAAATTGCAGCATCTGGAGATTTAGCGGCTCCAACATGGTTAATTTTTACCTACTTATTGCACACATTTGGTGAATTAAGTTTAAGTCCCGTCGGTTTAAGTTTAGTAACTAAACTATCTCCACAACGTTATTCAGGACAAATGATGGGGATGTGGTTCTTAGCCGTAGCTCTTGGAAATCTTTTTGCTGGTTTGATTGCAGGATCATTAAGTGGCGGCACAGAAGAAACTCTGGCATCAATGCCGAGTCAATATATGCTTATTGTTTACACTACAGTGGGCGCAGGGCTTTTCTTGTTATTAATTTCAAAACCAGTGAGAAAGCTGATGGGCAACGTTCATTAAACATTCATAACTATAAAGCCTCTAACGTGGAGGCTTTATGTTACCATCTACCTTTCAAATCTACCATAGAAGTTAAGAGAGATAAGAAGCGGTTCATTAAAAAAGTATCGCTTTGCATTTCATTAGATTAAAAGCCTTAACAATCAAAAACGTATTTTGCTCCATATTGCTTATCAACTTTGTATCTTTAACTATGGAGCAAATTATTGATCAAAAACCAGCGATTGGAGCCATTGCAACGCCAATTGGAGAAGGTGGAATTGCTGTAATTAGAATTTCTGGAAAGGACGCTATCGAAAAAGTAAATACTATTTTTTTAGGTAAAGACCTTTCTATGGTACAACCTTATACTGTTCATTTTGGTAAAATCATAAATCAAAAAGATATTTTGGTTGATGAAGTATTAGCAACAGTATTTAAGTCACCTAAAAGTTATACAGGAGAAGATACCATTGAGATATCTTGTCATGGAGGCGTACTAGTTACACAAAAGGTATTAGAAACCATTCTGTCTACAGGAGTTAGAGCCGCTGAAGCAGGGGAGTTTACCCAAAGAGCATTTTTAAACGGAAAAATGGATTTGGATCAAGCAGAAGCAGTAGCTGATATCATCCACGCTAAAAGTGCGAAAGCAATAGATGCGGCTCATCAACAACTAGAAGGGCGGTTAGGGGAACATATAAAACAATTCCGCCAACAGATTATTGATGCTACTGCCATGGTGGAACTTGAACTTGATTTCATAGAGGAAGATGTAGAATTTGCAAATAAAGTACAGTTAACTAAACTATTGGTTGATGTGTCAGCAGAAATTGAATCTTTACTCGATACGTACGAAACCGGCAGACTTGTAAAAGACGGGGTTAAAACGGTATTGATCGGTCGGCCAAATGCAGGAAAATCCACCTTGTTAAATACATTAGTTGGTACTAATCGCGCAATTGTAACAGATATTGCAGGCACTACGCGCGATACTATTGATGTAGATTGGAATTACAAGGGTTTGCTATTCAAGTTGATTGATACAGCAGGTTTAAGAGAGACGGATGATATTGTTGAAGCAGAAGGAGTGAAACGATCGCAGCAAGCTTTTGAAAATGCAGATTTAGTGGTTTATCTGAAAGATTTATCATATCCATTTCTTGAAGATGAGAAGAAAGAAATCGCAAACTATCAAAGCAAAGCGGATGAAACGCCTTTTATTTTGGTGGGTACAAAAGCGGATGTTGAATTAAATACAGAATGGAGAACAGAATTTGATATTAAGATTTCAGCGAAAAAAGGGGATCATATAGATAAACTTAAATCTATGTTAAAAAAACAAGCACTTGAAAATAAGCATTATGACGCATCTAGTTTATTAGTGACTTCAACCAGACATAGAGATGCCTTAATTAAGGCAAATAAGCAGATTAATGCTGCTATACATGGATTAAAACGAGGAATGACTGGAGATTTTATTTCTATTGACCTAAGGGCCGCTTTAAATGAATTAGGAACCATTACTGGAGAAATAACCAATGAGCATATTTTAGATTCCATTTTCTCGAGGTTTTGTATTGGTAAATAAAAAGCCCCCAAACAACTAATGCTTGGAGGCACAACTAAGCAAATGTGTATTAAAAAGCTTCAAACAAAGCATGTTCTTTATCTTCGTTCTCAACGCTTTTATTAGTTCTAGTATCATTTTGATGGGTCCATTCTGGTACACTCGGCGTTTTCCAATTTTTATTTGAGTTTTGATCAGCTCTATTAGAAAGATTTTTATCCATATTTAGAGATTTATTCAATAACTCTTTTCCGATTTTGCCTCCAATAACATTTGTACTCAAATCACCAATATATTTAACCATATCTTGCACCTGATTTTCTAAGCTATTTGCTGAGTTTTCAGTTTCTGTAGAGATATGAGCAGTGTCTTGAGTTTTTTGATTTAAATGTTCTACAGCATTTACAACCACTTGAATACCTTCGGTTTGTTCTAATGATGCTGCAGCAATTCCTTCTATAATCACGTCCACCTTTCTTGCCTGATCTAAGATCTCATTAAATACATCTCTGATCGAAGAATTTAATTTTACTCCACGATTGCTCTTAGCAATAGATGATTCAATTTCTTCAGAAGTTTTTTGGGCAGCTTCAGCACTTCGCTGTGCAAGATTTCGTACTTCCTCCGCAACCACAGCAAACCCCTTACCAGCTTCTCCTGCTCTTGCCGCTTCTACAGCGGCATTAAGTGCCAACAAATTAGTTTGGAATGCAATATCATCAATCGTTTTTATAATAAAAGAAATACTATCACTTGAATTTTTTATTTCTTCCATTGCTGTATTAAGTTGAGATATTTCTTCCGTTCCTTGTTCGGCAGCTTTACGCATAAGATTCGCAGCATCTTTTGCATGAACTGCATTTTGCGTGTTAGATTTTGCTGTAGCGTTAAGCTCCTCAAATGCTGCACTTGTTTCTTCTAAAGACGAAGACTGTTCAATTGCAGAAGTAGATAGCTGGCGACTGGAGATTGTTAATACTTTTGATGCATTATTAGTTTGAGCTGAGTTATTAACCAACCCATTTGTAACTTCAATTAGGGTTTTTAAAATGGATCGTATGTAATAAAATATGGCTGCTACAATTAAAGAAGCGGAAATAATTATTAGCACTAAATAAAAGCTTAATGCAGTTTTATCTTTCGTTAATTTAGTTTCGCTCAGAGTAATAATGTATTCAACCAA
The DNA here is from genome assembly GCA_038154605.1 of Balneolaceae bacterium. Classification (GTDB taxonomy): domain Bacteria; phylum Bacteroidota; class Rhodothermia; order Balneolales; family Balneolaceae; genus HXMU1420-13. The sequence continues at coordinate 1,178 of JAYPYN010000004.1, read as the reverse complement.
TTCATTATCGATTTCACCGAATAGACCAATTTTAGACGATATTGCACCAAACCAAGCTTCTGCATCTTGGTTGTATGAACCTTCCAATAGTTTTGAATCAAAACTTTTTTTGAAATTATCTACATTAATAATTCTTTGGTCATTACTGTTATTTGTGTATGCATAGCCAGCCTCTTCATCAATGAGCGATAAAAATTGACGTTCAAGAGACACAAAATCTTCTGCTAAAAAGGCATATCTGCCATACGATTTCACGTCAATTTCATTACTTAAAAATGCACCATATAGAATTGCTCGCTCTTGTCCTAAAATATCTTTCATATTCAAATAAAAATAGTAGGCAAGTAAATTTGTACTTATTTCCTTATTTGTAGCACCTTTTGCAGTTTTATTCAAAAAACCTAAGCCTAAATTTATGTAATTGGTATAATTTTCTAAGTAGAAAAGGCCTGTCTCTTGTTGATTATCTACTTGTTTTCTTAATGTGTTTAGAGCAGATTTATCGGAGATAAACTGTTGAAGTTCTTTATTTATCACATCATTTGAAGACGTAAGTTCCCCATTAGAATAAGCCAACGACAATTCCTCAAATATTGCATCTGTAGCTTTACGTTGGTTTTGTAGTTTTGCAAAAACTTCTGGTTTTGCACCCGATGCCGTATATCCAACAGAACGCCCCCGTTCTTTTTGGAGTTCTGTTACAAGAGGTCGTAATTCTAAAACTATTCCTATATCATCATTTAGTGATTCTAAACCTTTAGAATGATTTATTAAAGAAAAGATATCAAGAACCCCAAGAATCAAAAATCCAGAGAGTGGTAAACACCCGAGTAACCATAATTTCTTTTGTAGTGAGAGTTTATTTAACATAATATTACATTATTTATAAAATTTATTTATTCATTATCGGTTTTATTTGTTTTTTTTAAAGAAGAAAATGAACTAAATCTATAGAACATAAAAATAGCACACAGTAGGTGCTCTTACTTTTAGCCAAAACATGTAATATTATACTTAGGTGAGTTAAAAGTATAAATAATTGGTATAGAATAATTTATGTTGACTATTCTGTCCCGTGCTTACATAAAAGCCTCACTTTTTAATGAGGCCTTTATGTTTCAATTGTCCCGTCCTGAAATAAGTTGACACAAATCCAGCTTATGTATGACAAACTCAGC
>JAYPYN010000003.1:22912-43176 GCA_038154605.1 Balneolaceae bacterium | reverse complement strand
AGTATCATTAGCTTTGTATCGCACAATGATCTGGTCTCCTGGCATTACATTAGTTAAGTCAGCTGGAATTATTTCCTGCTGTATTATTTCGTTATCCTGTATTCTAATTACTACAATTTCTGATAGGTCTGCATCTGGGGAATAACCACCAGCTATAGCTAATAAATTTTCCAAAGAATCATCGGATCTATATGAACCTGAAAAGGGATTATTTACTGCTCCAGATATACTGATTGTGGGCCTAACAGAAGAGGCTGAAACTAAAGTTATATGATCTCCATCTTGAATGTATGGAGCAAATTTTGGATTCCCAGAATTAAAATATCCAGCAAGATCTACAAAAAATTCTTCTCCATGAAGTGGAGTTACTTTTACATAGCGAAGATCATATTTTTGTGAAATATTTGATAACGTTTCATTTTGGATCTCAGAATCAGCCTGCTGTTTCGCATCAATTTTGTCGAAATTTAAGCCCGAGTAAGAAGGTCTTTGTGCCGTTGTTTGTAGGGTTGATTCTATAGATTGGTTTACTAGCGGTGTAATTAATTGGTTATCAACAGTAAAACCTGTGATCAATGCATCAAATCGTGTACCTGCAGGAATTATATATCTTCCAGGATTAGGAATATTCCCTCCTAAATAAATATTGACGGGTCGAGGTTGATCGAGTGTAACGGTAATCTCAGTATCTTTAATTTGATTAGCAAAGGCATGTGTAATGATATTCTTCACCTCAGTTAAAGTTTTTCCTTTCAAAGAAAGAGTTCCAATCATAGGCGCTGTAATATCTCCACTAGCATTTACAACAATGGCGCGATAACTAAACTCAAGAAGTCCATTGCCATGTATGGATAAGATATCATAAGGACCGATATAGTAGCTATCATCTTGTACAAATTCATCAAGAGGGCTAGCGGTTTGTAATAATTGTAAACCAGCTTCATCAACAAAATATGTATTACCTAATCCTTGAATAGAGCTGAAGGTAGTACTAGGGGATTCATCTTGTGCATATACGTGATGCCAAAAAAATGATAATATAATATAAGAGATTGTAGCAACTTGAAAAGTTCGTTTCATTGTAATGCTTGTTTAAGCGTATTAAAATATAGTTTTGTAGAGGTGCTCGAAAGGCGTTTATTTAGCTTGTGTTGAAACGATTCCTATAATAACAAAAAAACAACCAACATACTGTATCAAACTTAGGTTTTCATTGAGTAAGATTACTCCAAATATTAATCCAAGCACAGGCACTAGATTTTGAAAAGATGCTGTTCTTATTGCTCCAATTAGGTGTACGCCTCTATTCCAAACAAAATAAGCTAAGCCAACAGATAAAAAACCACTGTAAAATATACCACCATAAGCTGCCAATGAAATGGTAGAAAAATCAGTTTTTGCTAAAGATGGCATTCCTAAAATTAATAAACCAACTACACCTACTATAGAAATGAAAGCTGAATATTGACTTGAATCATATATTTTGAGGTATTTTTTTGAAAGAATTGTATATATAGCCCAAGCTATTGCTGATCCCAATACAATAATATCTCCTATAGTGTTGGATGAATAAAAATCAAATCCACCTTTTCTGCCAGAAATGATTAATCCTACTCCGAAAAATGCAGTAATAAGGCCAAATGATTTTTTAAATGTAAGTTTTTCTTCTGTGAAAATGTGCGCTAGTAAAGCTATCCATACAGGTATAGTACCAAGAATTACAGCAGAGTTAGCAGCAAATGTTAAATCTACCCCAATTATAAACAGAGCTTGATAAACTACATTTCCAACAATACCAATTAATATTAATGGAAGTAGATGTTCTTTTTTAACTAAAATACTTTTACCTCTACACTTGGCTATCAAAATAAGGGTAAAAGAAGCCAAAACATACCTAAGCACATTGAAACTAAAGGGGTCTATTTCTTCTAGTGTAGTTTTAATAACACTAAAATTTAAAGCCCATATAACAGCAACTAGTAGAAGCGAGCATTCTGTAATGTATTGTTTTAACAAAAGAATGAAAATTATTTATGATAGAGAACACTACATTTTATAAAGTAATTCTTTACAAATTATAAATAGATAGTGATGGTTTTAAAATTTGGATTGATTTATCTTTACACCTTTAGTTAAACTAAATTTTAAAAAGAGAATTACTATCCTTCTACAAATCAATCTAGAAGAAATAAATATGGGTATATAGATGATAGTAAGAATATAGTCGTAATGTTATTACCCATTTAAAAAACCCAATTAAATCGGAATTAAAGTAAATTTATTGCGATTACATTCAATAATGCAAAAGAATTAGATCATATATGAACATAATATTAAGAGGAGCTTTATTTCTCTTTTTTATTTTTACTATACCAAATACAACTAAAGCTCAACAAAATATAGAGCTAATTACCGATTTTGAGTTAACGTTATCAGAAGCTATTGAAATAGCACTCGCCAATAACCCAGAAATAAATCGGGCACTATTAGCCACTAAAGATTCAGATCAGGTGGTAAAAATCGCATATAGTGAAATTTTTCCCAAGATATCATCCTCGGTAAGTTACACACGTAATATTGAGATTCCTGTCACCTTTGTGCCTGGAGAGATTGCTGGGGACACAACAGGTAACCTTATACCGGTAAAATTTGGTGCAGACAATAATTGGCAAGGAGGGTTTAGTATTAATCAGACTTTATTTAGAGGTGAAACAATCATTGGGTTAAGTTCGGCAACCATTTTTCGAACGGTTCAATTAGAAAATTATCGAGCAATTAGTCAACAAATTGTTACGCAAACTAGGATAGCCTACTATCAAACCCTTGTCGCGAAAGAACAATTAAGGCTTCAAAAAGCTCAAATAGAGCGATTAGAACAGAATCTAAGTGAAAATGAACGACGCAAGGATATTGGTTTGATTGATGAATACGGGGTACTTCAGATAAAAGTACAATTGAGTAATCAAAGACCAATGCTCATTGAGGCTGAATATGCTGTTCTTGAAGCATATCGTAATTTAAAGTTAGTATTGGGTCTGCCTTATCAATTAGAATTTGAAGTAAAGGGGAATTTGAATCTGTATGATATTTTACCGAGCAGTGAGGTAGATCTTACAAATCAAGAAATACAACGTGTAGATCAGGCCAATCCTTTTTCTTATCAAAAAGAAATGTTAGATAATAATGTACTAGCACAATATAGAGGAGATATACGAATACTTGAGGCTCAAAAGAATTTAAAAGACAAGGAAATTACAGCCATAAAAAGCCGCTTTTTACCATCAATAAATGCTATTTATAATTTGCAATGGAGTGCATCGGAGCCAAATGAACCTAATTTTTTTCAAGATAAAGTTCGATTCCAAACATTTGGTATAAACCTAAGCTTACCTCTATTTGAAGGATTTAGTAGAGTAGCTGATGTACAAAGAGTGTTGATTGAAAGAAAAGATTTGGATGAGCAACATCGGGCAACAATATTAAAAGCGCAAAATGAAGTCGCTTCATCAAGTGAAGACCTAAACAAAGCCTTTGAAACTGCTAGTGCTAGAAAGCTTGCTCTAGAACAGGCAAATGAAGGATATAACAGAGCTCGGCTAAGGTTAGAGAATGGCTTAGGGTCGCAAATCGAAGTAACAGAAGCAGGGTTACAGGTACGCCAAGCAGAAGTTAATTATGCAGTAATGGTTTTTAACTATTTAACAGCGAAAGCAGAATACGACTTGGCAACAGGTAGAGTGCCTTTTATCGATACAGAATTTTAAAATGAAAAAAATCATAAATAAAAATATGAAAACAAAAATCATCCTAGCATTTAGTGCATTAATACTGTTTACCACGTGTTCTAATGAAAAGGAAGAATCGACAATTGATGAAGAAGTTATAAAAACAGTGAATGTCCGTACTTCAACTGTAGTGCCCCAAAATTTTGATAGTTTTTTGAAAGTTGTTGGGATTGTAGAAACAAGCGATGATATCATGATATCAGCAGAAGTGAGTGGAAGAGTTACTAAGTATTATGTGCAAGAAGGAGAAAAAGTTAAAACAGGAGAAATAATTCTTAAAATTGATGACGCTAAACTCAATCAAGAAAAAGCTAGATTAGAAGCTATTACAGCTCAGGCTCGAGAAAACTATGAACGATTAAAAAAAATCTATGAAGAAGATGGAATTGGCTCCGAAATAGATTATTTAAATGCTAAATATGCTTACGAACAAAATACCTCTTCTTTAGCCTCATTGAAGATAGATATTTCTAACACCAAAATTAAAGCTCCCTTCAATGGCATAGTTGAAGAAATTATGTATGAGGTTGGAGAAGTTGTGAATGCTGGAGCTCCAACGGTACGCTTAATAGGTAGCCAAAACTATACAATTACTGCTGGTGTACCAGCAAGATATGCATCTTCCATTAAAAAAGGTGATGATGTTCGAGTTTGGTTTGACACACAAAATTCAGACACATTAACTAAACAAGTAAGTTTTGTAGGGAATGCAATTAATCCCCAAAACAGAACATTTAGAATAGAAATAGATGTCGAAGAATCTGAAAGGTTAAAAGTAGATATGATCTCAAATATCCAACTAAAAACAATGGAAAGGAATGAAGTTATAATTGTGAGTGAAGAATTTATTTACAGCAAAGATGGAAATTTTATAGTCTATGTGCTCTCAAAAGATGAAAAAGGAAAAGCAGTAGCAAAAGAAAAGGTGGTATTATTAGGTGCATCATACAAAAGTAATGTTATAGTGGAAGCTGGTTTGGAGCCAGGTGAAGAACTTATCACCATTGGTTCAGCATTTCTAAACAATGGAATGAGACTTAATGTTGTGGAAGAAAAAAACCAAATAGCGGCACAATAAAGGCATATATGGAAGACCATTCACCAAAAAAAACTCCCATAAACAAAATTCATGAAAGCAATAATAGCGACAGGAAAGAATTTTGGTTAAGCTCCTTTTCAATTAATAACAGAATTAGCGTAATCGTATTAATTCTATTGATTGCTGTAATGGGTATTGTTTCTTACACAAACATACCAAAAGAATCATTTCCAAGTATTACGGTACCAAATATTTTTGTAGTTACAATTTATCCAGGTGTATCGCCAGAGGATATGGAAAGTTTAGTAACTAGAAAACTAGAAGATGAATTAGCTGGTATATCAGAAGTAAAAACGATGACATCTACGTCATCAGAGGGATACTCCAATATAAACCTAGAATTTGATACAGACGTTGATATTGAAGACGCCTTACAAAAAGTCCGCGAAAAAGTTGATTTAGTAAAACCTGAACTCCCAGAGGATGCTGAAGAACCTACCGTTCAAGAAATAAATTTGTCTGAGTTCCCAATAATGAATGTAAATCTCTCTGGTGAATATGACCAGGTTATTTTAAAAGAAATTGCAGAGGACTTACAAGAAAAAATTGAAGCTATACCCACAGTATTAGGCGTAGATTTAACTGGTGGGATAGAAAGAGAGGTGCAAGTAGATGTAGATTTACCAAAACTAAAATATTACAATATAAGCTTTGGAGATATCATTGGTGCTATCCAAAACGAAAATGTAACCATTCCTGGTGGAGATGTTACAGTAGGAACAAAGAAATTTTTACTTCGTGTTCCAGGTCAATACCAAGACACAGCCCCTCTTGAAGACATTATTGTAAAAAGTAAAAACCAAAAGCCCATCTATATTCGAGATGTTGCTACAGTAAAATTTGGATTTCAGGAACGAGCTACTTATTCAACCTTAAATGGCTTGCCAGTAATTACACTTGGTGTAAAGAAAAGAAGTGGAGAAAATATCTTAAATACGGCAACCGCCACTAAAGAAATACTTGAAACCGAACTACCTTTATTACCACCAACCACTACATATAATATTACTAACGATCAAAGTAAGGATGTTGTAAGTATGGTCAGTAACTTAGAAAATAACATAATTTCAGGTCTACTTTTAGTAGTTGGAGTTTTATTATTCTTTCTAGGGGTTAGAAATTCTTCTTTTGTTGGAATTTCAATTCCGATGTCCATGTTTTTATCATTTATTTTATTGAGCATTGTTGGAATTACAATGAATATGGTTGTGCTTTTTTCTCTCATTCTTTCTTTAGGGATGTTAGTTGATAACGCCATTGTAGTAGTAGAAAACATTTATCGTTACCTAGAAGAAGGTTACAATAACTTCGAAGCAGCAAAAAAGGGAACTGGTGAAGTTGCTCTTCCAATAATAACCGGAACATTTACTACTATAGCTGCTTTTGCTCCTATGGTTTTTTGGCCTGGAGTTACCGGGGAATTCATGAGTTTTTTACCAAAAACACTCATAATCACTTTGGGTAGTTCACTTTTTGTTGGGTTGATTATAAACCCGGTTATCTGTGCACTATTTATGAAGGTAGAACATGATTCGGAAAAGCAGTTTCAACTCAGTAAATATGGTAAAAAACTATTAACTGGGCTAGCAGTAGCTATTGCAATTGTACTTGTTGTAATGAATCCAAAAACATGGACTATGCTAATAATGCTAGGATTTTTCTTATGGTTGATCAATAAATACTTATTAAATCCGATTGGAAGATGGTGGCAGACTAATGGTTTAAATTCATTAATAGTTGTATATGAACGAAGTATAATTTGGGCATTAAATAGATGGGCATTAATCGTATTTATATTTACGCCAGCAACTTTTGCATTGGCCATTTTAATGATCCGAATTTTCCCCATAGGCGTTGAATTCTTTCCAGAAAACATACCTCCCCGCGATGTATATGTGCAAGTGGAGGCTCCTGTAGGTTCGGATGTGGATTTCACTAAGAGTATTGTTGATGACATCAGGCAAGAAATACCAGATATAATTGATAATACTACCGATATTAATTCAATTCTAGGCACATCAGGGGCAGCAATTAGTGCCGATGTAAGTAGCGGTGGTGGAAACTCAACTCATCTTGGAACAGTAGCGCTAAATTTTAAAGATTTTCAACAACGTACGGGCGATGTTTTTTCTTACATGGAAGCATTAAGAAATAGGCTAAGTAGCATAATTGTTGGCGCAGATGTAGCAGTAGAAAAACCAGCAGATGGCCCGCCCACTGGAAAACCCATTAATTTGGAGATCTCAGGCCCTGATATGTCCCAGCTTACAATTGCTTCGAAAGACATTCTTCGAATTCTAGAGAAAGATTCAATTTACATAAAACTTGATGGTCTTGAATCTGATCTACCAAAGGCGAGATCAGAAATAAGAATTACAGTTGATAGAGAAAAAGCCGCATTATATGATTTAAATACGAATTCTATTGGCTACACAATACGTCAAGCAATCAATGGGGTAGAAGCTTCCAAATTTCGTGACGGCAAAGAAGAATATGATATTATTGTACGTTTGAGTGAAGAATATAGAAACGATATGAGTACATTAGGAGATTTAACAATCTTCCATGAAGGTATACAAATTCCGCTTTCCGAAGTGGCTACATGGGAAGTAAGCGATGGTTTGGGAGGAATCAAACATAAAAACTCTGAACGTGTAATTACCATAAGTGCTGATGTACGTGCCGCAATTGATGAAAATGCAAATGCAGTATTAGAAGAAGCAAAAAAGGTATTAAATGAATATTTAACCGGACTTCCCCCCGGATATTCATACAGCTGGACAGGACAACAACAAGAGCAGGACGAATCTTTTGAGTTCTTAGGCCGAGCATTTATAATTGCAGTATTTTTGATTGCTTTTATCTTAGTTTCTCAATTCAATTCTGTAATAAAACCACTTATAATCCTTAGTTCCGTGATTATGTCGACAGTTGGTGTACTATATGGATTAATTATATTCCAAATGTCTTTTGGATTAATGGCGTTTCTTGGGGTGATATCGTTGGCTGGTGTGGTAGTAAATAATGCTATAGTGCTTATTGATTACGTGGATATTCTTCGATCCCGAGATGGTTTAGAACTCAAAGAAGCACTAATACAAGCGGGTAAGGTGCGTTTTCGACCCGTAATTTTAACAGCAATTACAACTACATTGGGTTTAGTACCATTAGCAATTGGCTTTAATTTCGATTTTATAGTGCTTATTAGCAGCCCGTTAGAGTTTTTAAGCAATTTAGGCAACTATATTTATATGGGCGGTGAACAGGCTGCATGGTGGGGACCAATGGCCATTGCGGTTATAGTAGGCTTACTTTTTGCAACTTTATTGACGTTAATTTTAGTGCCAATTTTATATTATTTTTTTGAGCGTGCGCTTCTTAGAATAAAATTGTTTATGTATAACGCATACGATCAGCCGCTTCCTGATTTAGATAATAATTCATCAAAAATAAATGCGACATAAAATAAATTACAAACCTAGTTTTCATAATACATACATTTATATTTCATCTTTAGGAACTACATAAACATTAAAAAGTGATACAACGACTCCAATCCCTATTTCTAGCCATTTCATCACTATTAACTTTAGCTGCATTTTTTTCTGCAATTTATGATCGCGCTATGGAAGACCCAAAATTGTGGATAGGTTATGGTTTAACCATAGCCTTTGTAGTATCTATGGGTATGAACATAACTGCTATTTTTTTATTCAAAAACAGAACGAGCCAAATTACATGGGTAAAAAGAGCCATGTTTATTCATCTAATTGGAATGGGGTTTTGTATAGGAACACTATTTTCATTAGGTGGTATTGGAAACTATTTGTGGGATGAAGCACTTGGAACTGCTTATGTAGTATTTGGTTTGCTTTGTCAACTAGCCGCACTAAGATTTATAAATAAAGATGAGCAACTAGTTCGATCTATGGATCGCATTAGGTAATGGGTATAATCGATACTTCTTCTAAGTTAAAAATATATAGCCTTCTTGCTTTTGGAATTTTTGCTATTGGGTTTTCACCTATTTTAGTAAAATTAGCAAATGATTCTTCACCCTATCTTTTAGCTGCAATTAGAACCACAGTTGCTTTTTTATTACTAGTACCCATTTATTTTTCTTATACAAAAAATTCTGAAGGTAATAGCAGCTCAAAAAAAGAACATCTGTATATAGCAATTTCAGGTATTTTATTAGGTATGCATCTTATTACCTGGATTAGTTCAATTTATTTTACCTCAATAGCTTCTGCTTCTGTACTAGTTACAATTCATCCAATCATTATCATTATTTTCGAACGGTTTGTTTATAAAGTTAGATTTAGAGGATTAGTTTGGTTAGGTGTTATTATAGCGTTTTTGGGATCGGTGATAATAGGTTACTCTGACTATGATGGTAGTGCGGATTACACGAATCCATTGCTTGGAAATAGTTTAGCAGCTTTAGCCGCACTTATTTTTGCTGGATACTTTTTAATAGGAAATCGTGTTCGACAAAATAGAAATTGGTTAGAATATGTATACCCAGTTTATGGATATGCGGCCTTAACCTGTATTGTTATGTTATTAATTGTAGATGGATTTTTTATTGAGGTAACTTTATTAGTAGTTATTATTGGATGTGCGTTGGCAATAGGTCCACAGATCGCTGGACATGGGGCATTAAATTATGCGGTTAAATATATCTCTCCAACTTTACTTTCCACTTTAATTTTATTTGAACCAGCCATTTCATCAATAATGGCATATCTATTTTTTGGAGAAATACCATTATTTCTAAGTTTTTGTGGAATGGTGGTAGTTTTTATAGGTATTCTTTTAACATGGTCAAAATCTACCTCTACAACTTAAAAGGTATAAGTTAAAGAAATTGTGAAATTTCTTCCCATACCATCTAAACTACTTGCATGCTCACGGTAGGCTTCATCAATTAAATTATCTGCGATAAATTTTATAGCTATATTATCTTCTGGATGAATATTTACCAATAGCTGCAGATTAACAAAACCGTCGGTTCCATTTTTTGATATCCGATTATCTAAAACTTCAAGAGGTGAAATTCTTCTATGAGTAAAAGCATATCTGGCTTGTGGTCTAATTGTAATGGTCGGTGATGGTGAGTAATCGATATAAAAAAGACCATTTGCCGGGGGAATTCTATCCACAGGCTCACTAGAACCGTCTAACTTTAGCAAGTTTCCAAATGCATATGTAAAAGTGATACCAGTCTTTAAATTTTCATCATTCATATATTCACCAGAAAATTCTATACCTAGTAGATCCATCGAATTAGCATTTACATTTTGTACCTCGATAAATGTTTTTGCATTACTTGACAAACTATCCACTAAAACTATTTCACCCAAATCATTTACAATATTTCCTGTCTCAATACTGGTTATTTTATTTGAATAATGAAGCCAAAACGCATACAATTGCACATCATAATTTTTGCTATTATAAATAACCCCTAGATCCAGATTACGTGTTGTTTCAGGTCGTAACTCTGCATTTGGCGTTTTAAATTGAGAATCTCTCCGTTCTCCAATTTCAGATAAATCAGATATATTCGGCGCTCTAAAACCTGTAGACACATTACTCAATAAAGATAATTTTTTAGAAATCTGGTAGCTTAATCCTAATGCATGTGTTAAATGGCCAAAAGTGTCAGAGTAAGGATCATATTTTCTATCAGAATTTACACCTTCAAAGGGAATATTTGCATAAATGTGAGAATATCTAGCTCCATATTCTATGGTAATTTTTTTAATTGGGGCAATATCAATTTGAGCAAAAAAACCAGAGAGGATATATGTTGAACCATTAGGATATCTTGGTAATCGAGTTTCACCTGCATTAGAAAACCTTTGGCTATTTACATAATCTATAGATATATCCCCTCCCCATTTCATGTATAAATTATTATTAATTTTAGATTGGATGTCGATTGAACCGAGTAGCTGATTACTTGAGCTGCGGTCATAATCCGTAGTATCGCTTACGGAAAAAGAATAATCTATATTATTTGGATCTAATGAGTAAGAAGGGAGATTGTTTAAATCAAAATCGTTCTGTTTGCGGTAATCATTTAAACGAAAATAACCCAGTTTTATACCAATATTTTCAAACGCTTGGTTATCATTATTTGATCGGTATTCAGCAGTATTCCCCCAAAAAATAAGTGGTGATGTATTTGAATAATATGCATACCGGGGAGTTATGCCCTCCTTTTCATTTTCTATCCTAAAACCGAGTGTTTGACGGTCTATACGAGGGGCATCAGGAATTTGGCCAACATAACTTACCAAAGATATATTTGACGAATTTGATGTTTTAATTTTTGATGAAAGTTGGAATGATTTAAATTGATAATCAGCATTGGATAAAGTTTCATCGAAAGGAAACCATAAAGCTTTATCTGTTTTTTTACTCATATTATAAAATTCATAATCACGATAACTACCGCCAGCAAATACTGTGAATTTTGGACTTTGATACCCAATTTTACCGTGAATACTTTTTTCGCCATTACCACTAAAATTGAGGAATGAAGAAACTTCCCCCGTTATTATTCTTTCATTACTAAAGTTTTTTAAAAGTGGTGATATGTTCACTCCGCCCGACAGAGCATCGCTTCCATAATACACGGATACAGGCCCACGATACACGTCAAGTTTACTAAGTAGTAACGGATCTATAGCACCGAAATATTGGTTTTGACCCGATCTAACAAAGCTTGGATTCATTCGAAAACCATTAAAAAGATATAAAACATCTCTACCAGCTCGCCCCCTAATGTATAAACTACCTTGACCAACGCTTGTTTGTTGTACATATACGCCCGTTTCTGCCCGAAGTAATTCAACTGCCGTTGTCACAGATTTAGCTGAAAGTTGTTCTGCGCTAATTGTACTGGTTGCAATAGAAGAAGTTTTTGTAATAGGATTTATAGTCCTATCAGAAACCACCATTATTTCGTCAAGTCCCATAATTTTCTCTTTTAGATATACAGTAATACTTGAATCTGGCTGATTTAATAATATTGTTTTAGTCTCAAAACCAATGGCAGAAACGTTAATTTTAATAGGGAAGCTATCCCAATTAATAATGTTCTCACCCTTATTATTGGTACTTGTGCCTAGTATTTTGTTTGTTAGATTAATATGAGCTCTCGGTATCGGTTGGTCATTGGGTGTATTCTTGACTTGTCCCCCAATTTGGCCTTGTACAGAATCATTTATAAACAACATTATCAGCATTAATACTGTAGTCGAAATACGTAAGTTATAAACTCTAAACATACTGTTTATATCTTTCTGCATGTAATAAATATTTGTTTTAAAATAATCATGGAAGAATCACTATTGATTTTATTCAAATTTAGAAGAATATTCTTCAAACATTACCAATCCAAACGTCTCTGAGGGTATAAAAATTTTAAAAAATTATAGAGTCACAATAATGTGGTTACTAAGTGAAGATAACATATCGTACAAAAAAATAGGTATACCAATACTATTTGGAATTCTTTTTTTATCCTGTTTTAAAGATTCTGTGCCTAATTATGAAATAAAATCAAACATTGATGCTCCTCATTATAATCCTATTAATAGAGATTTAGCAGAAATTAAAGAAAGTGGGGTATTAAGAATGATTACAAGCTATAGTTCTGGAGCTTATTTTTTACATCGTGGTATTCAAGTTGGGTTTGAATACGAACTGGTTAAACAATTTGCAAAAGAAAATGATCTTGCTCTTGAGGTTGTAATTACATCCGCAGATGAAAATCCTTATGATCTTTTATATAAAGGAATGGGAGATTTAATCGCAGCTAGTTACACCATTACCGAAGAACGTAAAAACATAGTTAATTTTACGCGACCATATAATCTAGTTAATCAGATAATTGTGGTTTCGGATCGCCTAGATGTTGAAACAACATCAGTACAAAATTTAACCAATATACCTATTACAATTCGTAGGAATAGCTCTTATTTCCAAACTATAGAAAAACTAAAAAAAGAGGGTGTTGATCTAAAAATAAATTTAATTAACGAAGAAATAGATACAGAAGTCCTGTTATTACAAGTAGCAAATGGGGTATATGAGGCAACCATTGCTGATGATCATATATTTTATTCTACAAACAAATTCTTAACAGGATTAAAAGAAGGACCTCGAATATCCCAGAGGGATGAGATTGCATGGGCTATAAGGCCGAATAGTTCAAATTTGGAAACAAGTATGAATCAGTTTTTGCGAAAACATTTTCGTTATGGGAATGATGGAACCCCTAAACGATCTGCTTTTCTAAATATCTTGAAAAGAAGATATTTTGAAAATAGTGAACAAATTGAAGATTATTTTAATCCTAATTATGTAGATAACGGTTCAAGTTTAATATCACCTTATGATAGTCTCTTTAAACAGGTTGCTAAAGAATTTAATCTAGATTGGGTGATGCTTACTGCAATTGCTGCTCAGGAGTCGAAATTTAATCCCAACTCGGTTAGTTGGATGGGAGCTGTTGGATTAATGCAAGTATTACCAAGATTTTCAAAAATTTCAAAAGACTCATTAATGATTCCAGAGGTAAGTGCAAGGGAAGGAGCGCGCATCATTAAAGAGCATATAAAACACTATGCATATATGGATTCTACAAGCCAATGGAAATTTGCGTTGGCTACATATAATGCAGGTTTAGGACATATGGCCGATGCTAGAAGACTAAGTATTGACAGAAATGATGATCCCAATAGTTGGGAAAATATTTCAGAATCTTTATTAAGACTAATGCAACGAAGATTTTATAAAGATGCTCGATATGGTTTTTGTAGAGGAATAGAAACCGTTCGCTATGTGAATGAAATTACGAATCGTTATCAAACGTATCGTTCTATTCTTGAGGTAAATGAAACTCGCCCTTTTGGTATACAAGGTGTTTTGGGGATAAAAACAATTAACTAACTTTTAATACAATCATGGTGATATCATCATACTGAGTATTATTTGTATGTTGATTTACATCTTTGATAATTTCTTGCATTATTTCTTTTGCTGATTTTTTTTGATGAGTATTAAAACAAGAAATCAATCTGTGTTCTTCATACTCTTCTGTTTCCTCTGGATTTATTGCTTCGGTAACTCCGTCTGTAAATAAGATTAGTGTATCCCCTTTTTCAAATGCATATGTTGTACTTACATATGGAATCGTACTTGGCATAGCACCAAGAATAAGTCCGCCATCTTCCAATAAAATAGGCTCCTTTTTTCCGGCTTTAAATACCATAGGGGGATTATGGCCTGCATTTGTATAGGTAAATGTTTTGCCATCACTAGAGATTTTACCCCAAAAGAAAGTTATAAATTTATCGGAAGGAGTATTTTCATGAATGATGTTATTAATCCGGCTTGTAGCTTCTTCAAAAGATATAGATAAAGGTGCTAATGCATGTAACATCGCCTGTAAATTCGCCATTATTAGAGAAGCTGGGACTCCTTTTCCTGTAACGTCTGCAATGGCAATCAAATAGCTGCCATCTTGTAATTTCAATACATCAAAATAATCACCACCCACTTGTCGAGATGAAATATTTACAGCTGCTAAATCAAAATTAGGAATTTCCGGGATAGGGTTTGGTAGGAGACCTTCCTGAATAGTTTTAGCAAGATTTAGCTCATCTTCTAACCGCTCTTTTATAATTTTTTCTTCTAAGAGCAACGTTTTCTGTATAGTAAGTAAAGCAAGGTTTCCTAGAGATTGAAGGAAGTTAATTTCTTCTGTAGAGTATCTTTTTTTATCTGATTGAGCACCTACCCCTACTACACCAATTTTCTTTTTTTGAAAATACAGACTGATTATAAGGTCGATATTATTCTCTTTTATAAAAATTCCACCTTCAATATCAGAAGTATGTGTTACATCCTCTAGAGCAAAAAGTTCGTTTAATTCTACTTCTGAGGGGTTATTTTTGATCCCACTACTTGAAATAATCTCTCTGTGGCTATCTATTTCTAAAGCAAAAAAGAATTTTTTTATAAGCATTTGCCCCAACATCGCAAATTTGAAAACACGTGCAATTTCTTTTCTATCTACCATCATATTAAAATCGTTACTAAGTTCAAGTAGAGTATTTAAATCATGTACTTTTCTATCTAGGCGACGGTTTATATGGCGAAGTTCTTTAAACATTAGGGAATTAGAAATAGCAACAGAAGAGATTATTCCCAAACTTTCAATAAATTGTATCTCTCTTTCTGTAATAGGGTTGTGATTGCCTTTTGCACTTAAGCATAAAAACCCTAGATGGTAATTACTTGTTTTAAGGTTGAAGATTATGCTATTCGTTTCTATACCAATTGCGTTAAATACATGAGCAAAGGCATCCCCATATATTACTGAACTTTCTAATAATTGAGGGTCAAAAGTTGCAGGTAGGTTTTTTCCTTCTTCTAACCAATTTCTACCTTTACATTTTGAAATATAATATTGTTCCTCGCCTGGCTTATAGATCAAAATCATTCCCTTGGTAACTAAAAGTTTACCCATTGTCATCAACAAAAGGTTATTAAGCACAAAATCGGGATCTGTGGATTCTATCAGTAACCTACTTGTTTCTAAGAGTGTTTGTAGTTCGAATCTGCTTTGGCTGTCTAATTTGGTATCCATAGAAATTCAAAGATTTTTTATCATTCGAATTTCATTCATAGTTCCTTTCCGTGAGTATTGAACCTGATCCATTAGTTTTTGTATTAGAAAAACACCCATACCACCTCGCTGTTTGTTCTTAACTCTTTTCAAAATATCAGGTGCTTTGTATTGATTAGGTTTAAAACTTTCTCCTTTATCATAAATTGAAATACATAGGTGGGTAGAACTTGCCCCTATTTCTACTTTAACTAAATTTGACGGTATATTTTTATATGCATGTTTAATGATGTTCGTATAAGCTTCATCTACGGCAAGTTGTATTTCAGAAATCTCTCGTTGTGGCAATCCAAGTGTTTTTACATAATCACCAATAAAATCTCTCACCTCACTAAGATGCTTTGTAGAGGAATGTACAGTTAGTGTAAGTATTTTATGAGAATTGGTCACTTTTATTAAAATGCTTTTATTGCATCACGTTCGTCTTCTAAAATATCGTAAAGGGTAGGAAATCCTAATAAATCGAAAACATTAAATACGCGATCATTCATGTTAGAAAGTTTAATATCTCCCCCCATACTACGAACATCCTCAATGTATGCCATAAAAACACCAAGTCCTGCACTTGCTATATAATCTAACAGTTTACAATTCACGATAATATGAATGTGTTTACTAGCAATTAACTCTTGTAAAGAATTTTCAAGATGTGAAGCGGTGTGTGCGTCTAATTCCCCACTTATCTCTAGTATACTTATATGATCAATTTGTCTGTTAGCGATATTGAAATTTTTCATTTCGCTGTAGTTAAGGTGTTTGTTGGTATGTTAAATAGTATAAGGTAATCTAAGAAATTAGAAAGATTATTCTAAAAACTTAGTGCCTTACGATTATATAAAAAAAAGATTCAAAAAAAATAGCCCATTACAATTTTCGATTGTAATGGGCTGACTATTCATCAAGAGAGACGCTACTTGAGCGTTACTCTAATTAAATAAATGCTTGGATGAGATACAAATATTAAAATTAATAAATTCGAAACTTAATTGATGTTTATTACCCAATAGGACGAATTAATCTCTTTAGCAAGCATTGCTCCAAAACTCTCGGCATCCATCATAGTAGAAAAGTTACCTATACGTACTCTAAACCATATGTTACCAGTTAATTCACTACCCGTCTGAGCTACGTAAACTCTAGGGTAATTTCTAGAAACCCAATTGTTAACAAATGCATCTGCTTTTTCTTGCGACCTCCATGCACCAACTTGAACAATATATTTTCCATCTTCATCAAAATTAAATGGATCAATGGGTGTCTCTTCTTTTTCTATTTGTGACCCAATTTCTTGGGTTGTTGTTGTCGAATCCTGGATCATAGCCATCTTTTCAGCCATTTTTGTTTCCTCAACCAATCGTAAAGAATCCTGGTAAGCTTGTAATCGTGCTTGTTTCTGTACTTCCGATTCTCCACATGCACTGTTTAATATGAAAAAAATTGAGATAGCAATGTAAAAGGCGTATAAATTCTTCATTTTTTTATTTTAATTAGTTACCCTATAAATCGTAATTTAAATTACACTATACCTAGATGTTATACAAGTATGTTAACTATATGTATACAATGGTAATGGGAGCGCAAAATGTATTATCGGTTCCGAAACTATTCCTTATAAACCGAGTGTAAGTCTAAAACAAAAAAAATGAAGATATGCTTAAATTTATTACGTGTGTATTTCTGATTTCTATGAATTTTTTGTCAATGCAAGCTCAACATCTAATTACAGGAACCGTTGTTGATGCCGAGAACTTAGAACCTTTACCCGCGGCCCATATTATAATTAAAGGTACTTATAAAGGCACTATAGCAAATGCAGACGGTAAATTCAGAATGGAATTAGATTCATTACCGGCTACCATTGTTGTTAGATTTTTGGGCTTTAAAACCAAAGAACATTCAATAAATCCTGATTTCTCGGGTTCTTTAACTGTTTACATGGAAGAGGCTTTTATAGAAATGGAAGAAATTGTAGTAACGGGGGAAGATCCTGCAATTTCAATAATGAAAGAAGTTATAACTAGAAAAAAGATTTGGAGAGAGAGGCTAAATAATTATAGCGTTGATGCTTACAGCCGGCAGCAACTAAAAACAGATACCTCCATTGTGTCAATTACAGAATCTATATCAGAAGCTTACTGGGATAAAGAATTTGGTCATCGAGAAATACTAAAAACAAAAAGGCAAACAGCAAACATTGAAGGAAGTAGTAATTTTGCCGGAGTAAGTTACTTACCCAATTTTTATGATGATAATTTAGATATCTCAGAATTTGATGTAGTTGGGGTTACCCATCCGGATGCACTTAGTTACTATAAATTTGAACTCGTAAATTTTTCTAAAATAGATGATAAAATAATCTTCGAAATAAATGTTACATCTAAGCGAAAATTGCAGCCTCTTTTTGAAGGAACAATCTATGTACAAGATCAAGACTATGCGATCATTTCTGTTCGTCTTAAACCAAATAATGTGATTGTTTTCCCTCCGCCAGTTCAAGAATTTGACATGTATTATGAACAACAATTCAATAATTTTGGTGGAGATTATTGGCTACCCGTTGACTTTAGGTTAGATGGTAAGGTCAAAATTGGTTTACCTGGTATAAAATTCCCTCCTATAGGGTTTAAACAAATAACAAAATTGAGTGATTATAAAGTAAACACCCAATTGCCAGATACGATATTTAAAAAAAATTGGATTACAGTAGATTCCACAACAATAGATAAACCCGATTCATTATTCAAAGCCTCAATAAATGTTATCCCATTATCAACGGTAGAGCTTGATGCCTATGAATCCCTAGACAGTACAGCCACACTAGAGAAAGCCTTTCAGCCTGAAGGTTTTTTAGTGCGATTATTAAGGTTGAACGAAGATAACGACGATGAGAGTATTTCGGTTAATGGTAGTGGTAATACTAAACCTGATAGTACTAGAACCACCAAAAAAAGCAGTCTTTTTAGTGTTTTAACAAAAAATATTAGCTTAAGTGCTAGATACAATCGTGTTGACGCAATATATGGTAGGTTAAAGCATGAAAGAAGATTCTTTAACAATAGATTTGAATCCAAAACTATTCTAGGATATAGTTTGGGATATAAAGCATTAAGTTTTGAACAAAATATCTCTTGGACACCTTTTATTAATACAAATAACTTTGAACTTAGTGCAGGGTATAAAGCGATAACAAACACAAGATATCATTCTGATCTTTATAATAAAGAAATACTAACTGGAATGGCTCTTTTTGGATATACAGATTACTATGATTACTATAGACAAGAGGGTGTATATCTTAGTAGTTCTTATAAAATTAAAAAAAGAAGTTCAAAAATTACGGCAAAATATATACTTGAAAATCATTCGAGTATAGATTATAAAACGAGTTATGATATCATGGGAAGTTCTATGATTCAGCGAATAAATCCTCCAATTGATGAAGGTGATTTAAGCTCCTTATTGATTACATATGAAGGAGGACAGATGGATCAAACATTCGGAATTATTGGAGTAAATAATCTTAAAATTGATATAGAAAAATCGTTTAAAATTTTAGGTAGTGATTGGGATTTTACACGATTTAATGTAGATCTCTACAAACGGTTTCCAACTTTTTTTCAACGCAGATTTATTCCCAATTCATTAGATGTTCGTATTAATGCAGGAACTTATATTGGAGAATTACCAGTCCAAAAAAATGGGGTTATTGATGCTGCACTTGGTTTTTTCACACCTTTTGGTGCATTTAAATCAAAACGATATACTCCATATGAAGGAGCTAGTTATATAGCCATTCATGCAGAGCATAATTTTCGTTCTACCCCTTTTGAAGTTTTAGGAATTCCAAATGCGGCAAAAAGAGGATTAAGCCTGATTGTTTTTGGAGGTGCAGGAAGAACATGGCTTTCTAAAAATCAACAACAGTTTTTCAATTCACAAATCGAAAGATTACCATCAAATGCAGAAAAGCTACATTCAGAAATAGGCGTATCCTTAAGTAATATTTTTAGTCTAATCAGAATTGATGTAGCATATAGATTAGACGAGCCTGGTGTATATCCAGGAATTGCATTAACAAGATTATTCTAAACAAAAAAACCCAGCATAATTATTTATACTGGGTCGAAAAATCAAACTTCTAATTCCTTACATATCAGGAGAATATTTGAGAGTGCTTAAAGGAATAGATTCTGCTCTTCTATTCTTTTCACAACCATCATTATCTTCTTTTTCTGTAGACACACACTCGACAGGTGCTTTACCTAAGCCTCTAGATTCGATTCTATCTTCAGAGATACCGTTGCTGGTATAAAAATCAACCACTGAAGCTGCGCGACGAAGACTTAATCGTAAGTTATATTGATCTCCACCAACATGATCGGTAAAAGCATCTACGCGAACTCTAAAAGCTGGTGCGTTTGTTAATACTTCAACATTTTCTGAAAGTACTTGAGCGGCCATATCAGTTAAGTCGGACCTGTCGAAATTGAAGTTTACGGTACCTAAATCGCCTGCATCAACAAAAACAGGATCGCTTCCATTAGTTGGATTAGTTCCCATATCAATTTCTTGACTATCTGTGAATCCATCGCCATCAGTATCTGCATTGGTAGGATCAGTATTGTAAGTATTTATTTCATCAACATCCGAAAGACCATCGCCATCCGCATCG
>JAYPYN010000003.1:14150-22902 GCA_038154605.1 Balneolaceae bacterium | reverse complement strand
CCATCAGCGTCTCCATTTGCATCATTTGGATCAGTATTGTAAGTAATAACCTCGTCGTAATCTGACAATCCATCACCATCTGAATCAGCGTTCGTTGGATCAGTGTTGTAAGTATTTGTTTCGTCTCCATCCGATAAGCCATCGCCATCGGTATCAGTACTGTTGGGATCAGTTCCAGCAGCTATTTCGTCAGAATCAGATATTCCATCACCATCTGAGTCAGCGTTCATTGGATCAGTACCATTTAAAAGCTCTTGTTCATCGGTAATACCATCACCATCTGTATCAACAGGAATTACAACAGCAGGCTCACTAGAGCCACAACCATATTGTGTAAGAACACCAGCTGTAAGAAATAGAGCTAAGAAATAAAGGTGAAAATTACGTTTCATATTAGGAAGACTCCTATAGTTAATGATTTAGATTAATAATTTGTGTGAATATGGCTTAAAATAGTGATACTCAGCGCTCTATCAAACAAAA
Source organism: Balneolaceae bacterium (assembly GCA_038154605.1). GTDB lineage: Bacteria > Bacteroidota > Rhodothermia > Balneolales > Balneolaceae > HXMU1420-13. The sequence goes on along the minus strand of JAYPYN010000003.1, from coordinate 22,419 downwards.
AAAAGAAAATCTTGCTTAGATAATTGTAAAATCACCGTATATTTAGGAAAAATGGGGCTGTAGCTCAGTTGGCTAGAGCGTCGCGCTGGCAGCGCGAAGGTCCAGGGTTCGAATCCCTGTAGCTCCACGTACTAATTATATGCCTAAAATCTGTTTTAATTGATTTTAGATTCTACTATTTATATTATTTTCATATAAAAAATTAAATAGTTATGTGCTGGTATCAATGGTTTCCCTCCAAGTATTTTTTTCTACTTTTACTCTATAATTTAGTGGTAGAAATAGGATATGCACAGGATTGTTATTTACAAGATGTGGTCTCTATTGATATTGAACTTGCTCCAGTACTTTCTGAGGCTCAAATTTTAGGACTCACTGCATTAGGTCTTGACAGTAAAGGTTCTGGTCCACAAATTATATCTGGTACACTAAAAAATGAAACAGAAAAAACACTCTATAACCTATTTTTAGAGATCAAAATTGAGGCTTCAACTTTAGGGGTTTTAGGAAGAGTAGAGCAACAAGCACAGTACCCATTTTCTTTGGCTCCAATGCAAGTGGTTTTTGGGACAAATAATGATATTATAAATGAAAAAATACCTGGCATTGTTGAAAGTTTGCGATTTAATGCAGAAATAACTGAGGTTGGAGAAAAGTTTATTGAAAATTTGGGAGGGTTAACCGAACTTCCAAATGATGTTTATACCATATATACGTCGGTATCTCAAGTTACAGATAAATGTGGGCGAACTATTTTGGCAGAAGAAATCACTTCTGTTGGTGGTGGTGTAGAAAATATAGTTGTGGATGAACTTTCTGTTTTGTTAAAAGCTCCAGGCTCAGAAGTCGGGTCCAATTTTGCAATTAGTAATCCATATCCTCAGTTTAGTTGGGATGGAAATCCTAACATAGAATACCGCATTATTGTGGTTTCAGATGAGAACGATCAAGATGTACAAACTATGATCAACGACGCTAAAGGAAGTAGTGCAGATGGTCAACTAATAATTCCTTATGAATACCTAGATAAAACAGTTAAAGGAATAAACCTACAATATCCAACTGTAAATGCTAAACCTTTGGAACAAGGAAAGCGTTATTATTGGCAAGTATCTACCGAATTAAATTCTATTTCTGGCACCGAAGAATATGTTTCTGATATTTGGACCTTCACTCTTATTAATTCTTCAGATAGTACGAATGTTCAGATACTTGAAATTGATGAAAAATCAACACAAGCTATATATGCTTTAATTGGTTCAGATTTGTTTGAAATGTTATTAGAGCAAGGATTTAACTTTGAGGGTCTAGAGATAGATGATCAGATTTATATTGGGCAAAATGCCCTTGTAAAATTATCAGATTTATTAGATTCTATCAATAATGGGGAAATATTTGTAAAAGATGATTAAGTATTGGTACAAAAAAATATCAGTAATCACGTGGTTTTTCTCATTTTTGACATCGTTTAGCCTAGTATTTCTACATGAAATCTATATCCCACTCCAAGAATCTGAACAAGATAGACCTCTTGCCATAGTTAGAAGATTTAAACCAATCGTTGAATTATCATCAATAAATAAAAGAACTATAGAATTAGATTTAGAAAAAAATATTGGTGAAAAATTATTTAATGGTGATACGCTTACTACCAATGCTGATGGTTATGCATTAGTAATATTTATGGATAATAGTATAGCAAAAGTTAAACCCACTTCTGAATTAATTGTAAGGGGATTTGAACAACCAAGTTCAAAAAATACAATACGTAGAATTGATTTAGAAAAAGGGCAGATTTTTTTAGATGTTGAACCTCAAGGCTCAGGAAGCTTTGAAGTGGCGACGGATAAAGCCATTGCTTCTGTGAAAGGTACAAGGTTTGGGTCTAATGCAGATGGGTTTATTTGGGTAGAAGAAGGACAAGTTGATGTTAATGCCGCAAATTCTGACGAAAAAGTATCTTTATTTGAACAAATGTATGCTCAAGTAGATGAAGCGGGTATTACCATTGAAACAGGAAAGATTACACCAGATGAACTAGAAAATTTGCAAAAAGGATATGATGTATTAGAGGAAGATATTATGGAGAAGGAAATTAAATTACGTTTTCGCGATTTAAATGGTGAAATCCGAGAAATAACAATTCCAATTTTTGAAAAAAGAAATTAAACATTAATCAAAACTATTTTTGATTTTTAGAAATTATAAAAATAATGATATGGGTACTAGGTATGCAAAATCTATGATTTGTATACTCCCGATGCTATTATATTGTAGTATTGGTAGGGCACAGCTTAGCATACAGCATCAGAAACCAATTGTACTTACTGTAGAAGAGAAAACTATATTGGAATTTAGTGTTCCTGGTTTGCTACCATCGGATATATTTGAAGCTTCATTGTATTTTAGAAATGAGGGTGATATTAGTTACTCACAAAAGGAGGCAAGTTATACCAATGGGGTTTTTAAAATCGAACTAGAAAATAGTGCATTAAAGAAAAATAGTATTGAGTATTATTTTCAATTAACACTTAAAAACCAATCTCAGAGTTTATTTTATCCAGACAATGTCCCTTCTGAAAATCCGATTAAAGTAGATATAATTAACAGAAATTACGATCCTAACTCAGTAGAAAATAAATTAAAAAATATAGAATACACCATTTTATCACCCCATAAAGGAAGTGCTATTAGAACAAATGATGCATTCATTGCAATTGCACTGTACTATGATATTGATTTAATTCCTACTGGTACATTTAAATTATTCTTAAATGATATAGACGTAACCAATAAATCTGATACAAGTAATTATTTTATATCATATACCCCCGAGCAGTTAAAAGAAGGAAATTATACCATTAGGTTAGAATATATTTCTGACAATCAGAACTACTTGGTAACCTCTTGGAGTTTTAAAGTTATTAATGCGGAACAATCATTAGTAAATAACTTTTCACCTTCCGTTAAACCTATTGGAAGAGCCGAAATAATGGCAAGAAACCAAAAAATCGGTCAGAATGGTATATATGCATATAGTACAAGATCAACATTAAGAGGGCAATATGGGAAATTAAAATACAACTTCAGAGGATTATTAACCTCTCAAGAAAATTCGCGATTACAACCACAAAATAGATATTCTGTGCGGCTTAACTTTGATGATTGGTTGAATGTAGAAGCAGGCCATATTTTTCCACAGTTAAGTAAGTTCACTATCTCTGGGAGAAGAATATATGGCATAAGCGCTTCTATGAACCTTTTATGGAAATACCTACATCTGCGATTTATAAATGGGGAATTGAACAGAAAGGTATCAAATAGATATACGTCAATAAATGAAGAATATGTATATCAAGACTCTACAAAAACTACCATAATAGACACTACATACACACTAGGATTGGAAAAACAAGGTAGAGGTACTTTTAGACAAAAAATAATGGGTGCTAAAATAGCAATTGGAACTCCGAAAGTTTTTCAATTGGGTGTTCATGCTATGAAAGTAGAAGATGATACCAGCTCGATTTTTAATGTAATTGATTATAATAATATCTTATCAAGTTCTTATAATTTAACAAATAATTTATCCAATGCGGGGCAACAAAAATTATCGAACTCTCCAAAATTATTACAAGTTCAGGGTGGTGGAATAAGACCAAAAGGAAATATTGTTGCAGGGGTAGATCTTAAATTTTCATTAGCCAAGAGTAGAATCCGGTTTCATTCCGAAACGGTTGCAAGTGCACTAAATAATAATATTTATGGTGGTCCACTTACCCTAGAACGAGCTAAAGAACTTGGTTTTGATACTATTAATCAATCAGATTTAGATGCTTTAAGTAGTATTTCTAGGTTAATAATTATAAACGAAAATATGAATGTATTACCTTTTAGGTTCACAGATATTGGATCCGATTCAGTTGAAGCTAAATTATTCTTTCCTACAAGCACCTTAGGCTCCAATACACAAATGTCTATTGTTTATCCCCGAAACACTTTTAAAATTCAGTATCTGTGGGTTGGTCCTGGCTTTGTATCGCTTGCAAATTCAACCATTAGAAAAGATATTGCAGGTTTTACTATACATGATAGATTTAGATTATTTCAAAACCAAATGTACGTAACCTTAGGATATGATAAACTGAATGATAATGTAACTAATTTTAAAGGATCTACTACGGTGTCTTCTTCAATAAAATCTAATATCAGTTGGTATCCGGTTAATCCTAAATTACCGCGTTTAAGTATGGGGTTAAGTTATAGAACAAGAGACAATTCTGTAAAAAGATTTAACCCATTTATTCCTTTAGAAGACAAAAACTCAGCTGTACAAAACTTAGTAATATCCTCCGAAGGGGACACCTTATTAACAGCATTACCAAGAAAAAATAAAACTCAATCGTTTAATTTATCTATAACACAGCAATTTAAAATTGCCCGTTCCGTGCATGATGCTACTATAAATGTTTTTAACTTAAAAACTATAGATCAAATGTTCACTTATGGGGATATAGACAATATTTCCTATTCATTACATTTTACTTCAAGATATATGGATTTACCTTTGCGGTCTAGAATCGGATTTTCTATTAATAATACCACATCTGGAGGAGGGCAATTAGAAATTAGTATATCTGGATTTTATCTTGGTGGAACATATTATTTTATGGATGGTGACCTTAAATTAAACGCACAGTTTACCTATACATCAAATATTTCATCATCTAGATTGCTTGAAGTAGTATCAAATAACGATAATACACTTCGAGATGACTATTACAAGCTTAGTTCAAAAGAAAATAAATTGGTATATAATACTTATGTATTTATTGCTGGTGCAGAATATAGAGTTACTACCAATCAAGCTTTAATATTCGATTCAAATGTTACTACTCTTTCAAGTAGTAGTGGATTTAACGATCGAGTAGTTCAGCTACGTTATGTGTATCGTTTTTAATCTATGTTTTTAGTAAAAAATTCTACTAAACCAATATTTTTTTATGTACTACTTGCTACGGTATCTTTTATAATAGCAATTGTTGTATCAAATTTAGAAACAGTAACAAAAATTGAATTATCAATTCAAGATTCGTTTTTCGAAATACGTGGACCGTTATCGGTTGACCATTCACCTATAGTATTAGTTTCTGTTAGTGAAGATGCGGACGCAGAAATTCCCGAAAAATGGCCATGGCCAATGAGCATTCACGCAAAATTGATCGATAATTTAAATAGAGCAGGAGCTAAAGCTATAATATTTGATATAATATTTACAAAAAAAGACGCCTTTAATCCTTCTAATGATACACTATTTACTGAAGCTATAAAGAAATACGGAAATGTTATATTGGCTGGCGACATAGCATATTCTGAGTTTGCCGATGGCGCAGAAAGGCAAACCATTTTTCCAAATAAATTTTATTTAGAAAATAATATTAATCCCATAGGATTAGTAAGTAGCGATCCATTTATAGATGGATATATCCGATCGTATAACTTTGGTAGGAATTACCTTAATGAAAGTTATCTTACCCTTGCCTTACAGGCTATAAAAATATCCGAACAAATTCCAGATTCGTTAGTTAGCCCACTAGATCCAACTAGTAAAAGTTCGCATTTTAATCTAGGTAATTATCAAATACAAAAAGAGCAACTAAACTCATTTGTCATAAATTTTTACGGACCACAAGGTTCATTTCCAACATACTCTTATGAACTTGTAATTGACGATTCAAATTATACTACTGTAATGGAAAAAGAAGCTTTTGAAATAAACAGCTTTGAAAATCCTGCTACGAAAACTGGTTTACTATATGAAGAAGTTTTTAAAGATAAGATAATAATAGTTGGTTCAACCATCCCTGAATTAAGAGACTTTCATCCAACACCATTAACTACTTCTAGCAATCCAAGACCAGGCTATGAAATTCATGCACATGCATTACAAACTGTTTTAGATGGAAGTTATATCTCTCGGCAAAAAGGTATAACTCTACTTCTTATAATGTATGTATTAGGCGTTTTTATTGTTGTTTTTAATTGGCGATATGGGGCTATGCAAGGGGCTATATTTAGCTTAGTACTTCTATTAATATATTATGTAATAGCCCTACAATCTTTTTTAATAAGTCAGGTATTTTTAAATGTAACTGCGGTATGTATTGTAGTATTTCTAAGTCAATTATCTTCTTTTGGATATGAGTTTATAAATGAGCAACGTGAAAAAATTAGAATAAGAAGTATGTTTTCTTCTTATGTATCGCCTAAACTAGTAGATCAAATGATAAGTAGTACTGAACTGCCAAAACTAGGCGGTGAAACTAGAAATATTACCGCTTTTTTTAGTGATATCGTTTCATTTTCAATGTTTTCTGAGCGTCTACAACCCCAAAAATTGGTTGCATTAATAAACGAATATTTAACAGCAATGACCGATATTATTAATGATCAAGGTGGCACTTTAGATAAATTTGTTGGAGATTCTATAATGGCATTTTATGGGGCTCCGATCCATTTTCAAGATCATGCATCACGAGCATGTATTACTTCACAATTAATGCAAAAAAGATTAGTAGAACTTCGAAAAAAATGGAAGAAAGATAAAATTTGGCCAACATCAGTTTATGATTTACAGCATAGAATGGGGATAAATACAGGAGAAATGATTACTGGCAATATGGGATCAATGCGTAGATTTAATTACACAATCATGGGTGATAATGTAAATTTAGCGTCACGTTGTGAAAGTGGAGCTAAGACATATAATGTCTTTACTATGGTAACCGAATCAACAAAAAAAGATGCTGAAAAGTATGGTGACCATTGCTTATTTAGAAAACTAGATACTATAATAGTAAAAGGAAGAGAAACTCCAATCAGTATATATGAAATTGTGGCTCTCCGTTCAGATGCAGAACAACGATTGATGGATTGTATTGGTTTATTCGAACAAGGTATAGAGTATTATAATGCAATGAATTGGGATAAGGCGATTCATAGTTTTAAACAGTCTGAGCGGTTAGAGGCCTATCCCCAAAACCCATCCCAAATATTCGTTGCTAGATGTTCTCTTCTCAAACATTCTCCGCCTAGCGATGACTGGAACGGAGTATATGTTATGCCTTCAAAATAGAAAATGCTAGTAAGCCTATCTTTTTTTAGTGAAGATACTAGCTAAAATAGTTGCAGCTTGAAGTATATAAATTGTATCTTTAGATTCTTGGGCAAGTCCTATACAGTCAGCTCCCTTTGAACTCCGCCAGGACGGGAACGTAGCAACGGTAAATTGGTCGTAGCGGCGTGATATAGGTCGCTTGCCCATTTTTATTTTACAAATAAGTTGAAATATGCTCCGCTATTTGCTCTGCATGAACTCTTGAATTTTCTATAAATAGCTTGCTTGTATCCATACCACCACAAACTACACCAGCTACATACATTCCTTTACGGTTTGTTTCAAGCGATTTCTCTTTATAAATAGGCATACATTTTTCGTCATCCGTTAACTCTATGCCCAAAGCGTTCATTAATTTATAATTAGGATGGTAGCCTGTCATAGCTAAAACAAAATCATTTTCGATTTTTAATTCACCTTTTGGCGTTTTAATAATAACATCGTTTTCTCTAATTTCTTTCACTTCTGAATTAAAGTAAGCATCTATTTCGCCTCTTTTTATTCTATTTTCGATATCTGGTTTAACCCAATATTTTACAGTTTTTTTTATTTCACCGTATTTAATTACCATTGTTACATTAGCATTAGATCGGAAACATTCTAAGGCAACATCTACTCCTGAGTTTCCAGCACCCACTACTAATACATTCTGCCATGCATATGGATGAGGCTCATCATAATAGTGTTTTACTTTCGGAAGATTTTCTCCTGGTACCCCCATGCTATGAGCAGTACCATAAAAACCAGTAGCAACTACCACTTTTTTTGCTGTATAAGAATCTTTATCTGTAATTACAGTGAAATTTCCATCTTCACCCTCAATTTTTTGCACAGACTCATACAGATGAATTGGCAGTTCAAAGTGCTCAGCAGCTCTTCTATAATATTCAAGCGCTTCATTTCTAGTTGGCTTAGTTCCGTGCGATATAAACGGAATATTTCCAATTTCTAGTTTATCAGAAGAAGAGAAAAAGGTCATATTTGTAGGATAATGAAATAAAGAATTCACTAAACAACCACGCTCAATAATTTTGAAGGGAATATTTTTTCTCTTGAGTTCAATTCCTGTTGCTAACACGATAGGACCTGCAC
>JAYPYN010000003.1:0-14086 GCA_038154605.1 Balneolaceae bacterium | reverse complement strand
AATAAAACCAACATATTTAAATTGATCAATGGTTTTTCCAATTCAAAACAAAAGTCTTCTTTTTTGGAAAAGTTATTTATACAATTGAAATGAAAAAGGTAAGATTGATTAAAAAATCATAATCAATTAATCCATGTTCTTACCAAAATTCCTTTTTTTTGATCTCTTCATAATCCTCGTACTTAGTTCTGTTATGACATATAAAATTATTACTTAAAAAAAGTATATCTCCTCGACCCATTGTATAGAAAATTAAGTTTTCTTTTTTTGAAAAAATTCTTCTAACCTATCTAGGGTACGAAGTAGTTCCTATGAAATATCGCAAGCTCTCTTTACACAAAGGCTTCATCATTCTTTTTTGGAAGAAGAATTGGGTTTAGCCATCGATCTAGACCAATGGTTCTATTTGGGATGGATCGTGTGAAGAAACGGAAAAATTATGTACCTGACCAACACATCCATGCAAATCTAGATATGCTTCCACAAAAAATGGAGCTTTCGCTAAAAATAAGTAAAACCTATGTTTGTCATTCCAGCATTTTCTGTAATTCCAACACAGAATGGCGAATTATATCTATTTTTTTCTCTTCAGCTGAAGGTTTTTCGTTGCACTGATGGCACTCTTTCGTTTTAGTGGCATCCAAATCGTACCATCTTTTTGCGTTTTTGATTGATTGTTCTGCATGCCGTTTAATTAAAGTCGGATCCGCATGATCAGACAAAAGAGAAAGATTTAGCAAAGAGATATCAGCATTCGGATTTCCTGATTCAATAAGCAAAGAAGTACCATACTCAAGTAACTGCAACTCAGAATCTTCCAATGGCAAAGTGCCAAAGGCACCTTGCAGATCATCCTCATACAAAAATTGATCAAAGAGTTGTGCCTGTATTTGCAATCCAACCATTTGCTTAGCCAACAACACATGGGGCATCATTTCCTCTTGTTGAGTAAACAATTCCCGAGAATCAGCGATGAATTTATCCTCGTTTCCTCGAATATGGGGGTGATTATTCAGTAATTTGTAGGCAAGGGTGATAGCACTCGTAGTTATTTCACGGCTTGTAGCTTTCGCATCAGCTTTTTGATCTTCTGGAAACAACCCCCAGCGTATCTGATCTAATCCTTCTACAGAACTTGATAGGGGATATTTAACTATATCAGCCTTTAAGAGTGGGTTTTCTAAAAACTCGATTTCTTTTTTTTCGTTTTCATAGCTGTTACAAGCAAGCACTAAAAAAAATGCTGCCCAAATTATATGTTTTTTCATAATTTTAATCTAAATATTATCATTAATTTATTATTAATTTAATTCACTCAGTGGTACCTGGACAATCACCTGCCTTTCCATACCAATACCACACGAGTCCGTCACCGCAGTTTATGTAAGCATCGGCCATATCAGATCCTCTATCAACGAAAAAGTATTGACAGCCGTTGGCTTCCCACACACAAACGCTCGCATCTACAACAGTAGAAAAAGTCATACATGTTATCAGCGTCACATGATAATTTTTGAAATTTTCTTCATAGCATTTCCACTTTTTTTGAATTAATAAAATAATTAAGAGAAACTGGAATAACAATTATTACAAAATTGTTGGCATTCCCATTCTCCGCTGAAAAATGAAAATAATTTTGAGATGGGCATCTTGATGGTTTCATAGTTCCTAGCATATGCATATATAGCAGACAAATAGTTGCGACTTCCTAATATTTAAATGGAACATTCATTTACTTCCCAATGATCTCGATAGCTTGTTCAATTCTGCTTCCATATTCATCTATCAACACTAAATTATATTTACCTGCTTTAGGGGATACCGAAAGTTGGTGGAAATTTTTCGTTTCGCCCAAATATTGCTCATTTAAATGCCAGAAAATTTTGGTTGAGGGATTTACATGAGCGATTTCGAATACCGTTTTTCCTGTGTCGCCATCCAATTCTACAGGAACATAAATACTGGAATTTGAAAAGGGATAAATGAACTTCATGCTAGAAAATGTATTATTTGTACAATTTGGGTGGAAAGGCGGCAAAGGTTGGTAAGATGGGTGTGCTTTTCGGTAATAGAATGCTTGATCTGGTGGAAGCACAAATCGAGATTCTGCAATCATTGCTGATTTTTCAGCACATTTGGTATTTACTTGAAAGTTTCGATGCTGATCTAAGTGATAAGGGTTATGATATGGACAGACTGTGGTATTGAGTCCTTTTTTGGGCACCCACTCTTTTTTTATTGTTTTACAATATGCTCCTACTCGGTGCCCACTTTTAGCACAAATCGAAATCTTTTCTAGTTCGTATATAGGTTCTTGAAACCATGTTGTTGATGGAAGTGCATTAAACACATCAAACAAAATAGGGCCTGCAGATGTTACACCTGTTAATTCGGGTCGCCCTTCACCATCGGCATTACCAACCCAAACACCAACAACATAATCTGGAGTTATTCCAATCGCCCAGCCATCCCGATTTCCAAAGCTAGTACCTGTTTTCCATGCAACTTTTCTTGCACCATCGAAGCGTCTCCAAAATACCTCGTCTTCTGGGCGTTGAACATCTACCATAGTTTCAAGCATGGTCCAAATGGAACCGGCATTAAGGGTAACACTCTTAGGGTTTGTACTCTTTCCTTCAAAATCGATAAAGGAATACGTATTGGTTTCTGGGCGTCTAGCATCGTAGGAATTCATTTGATGGGCTTGCGAAGCGTAAAGTGATGTTATCTCCCAAAGAGAAGCTTCAGCTCCGCCTAAAATCAACGTTAATCCATAATGTTCTGGGGGTTTTTGAATACTTGTGATTCCAAATTCTTTCAATTTATGTTGAAATTTAGGTACGCCATATTCTTTAAGTAAATGAACTGCTGGAACATTTAACGAACGCGCCACCATTTGTGATGCTGGTACTGCACCATCATACGATCTAGAAAAATTTTCAGGGGAATAATCAGAAAATTTGGTTGGAACATCTGCGACTAATGTATTCGGCAGAATAGCGCCTTCATCCAACAGTAACATGTATAAAAGAGGTTTTAAAATACTGCCAGTACTGCGAGGGGCATCAATAATGTTTACATGCTGGTCATTTAGATCACCAGAATGGGTATTTCCAACATAGCTAAGCACTCGTTGTTGTTTAACATCCAACACCAAAATGGCGGTATTTTCAATTCCATTTTGTGAGAGCTGTTGATGGTGAAAATCAACAATATTAGATACTTTTAGCTGTAATGATTGTTCAATTCCAGATCGAATGCGAGTTCCTTTTTGCTGGCTTGATAATAATTTTGCCAAATAATGAGGGGCAAATTGCGGTAGTGCCAACGGTTTGTTGGGAAGTTCTTCTAGAAGGGCAAGTTCCAAGGTTAGCTCATCAATAACATCTTGCTCATGTAATCGATTTAGCAATCGATCGCGCTTTGTTTTTAATTCATCTCTATTTCTTCCTGGATGGATCAATGCCGGACTATTAGGAAGCACTGCTAACATGGCTGATTCTGCCCAGGATAGTTCATCTGCATTTCTTCCAAAATATCGCCAAGATGCAGCTTCTAACCCTACTACATTTCCTCCAAATGGAGCATGACCTGCATATAAACTTAGTATTTCATCTTTTGATAAGGAAAGTTCTAGCCTCGTAGCAAGGATCATTTCTTTTATTTTTTGTGGAATTGTTCGAGGCGGATTTTTTTGGGCAAGTCGAATTACCTGCATGGTTATAGTGCTTGCTCCACTTACTACTTTTCGAGCTTCAAGATTTTGTTTGGTTGCCCGAATGAGGGAAGAAAAATCTATTCCAATGTGTTCCTCAAAATCTCGATCTTCGAATTGAAGCAGAGCAAGTTTGAATTTTTCAGGTACTTCATTAGAAATGGGAAAACGCCATTGGTCATCATCTGCAATAGTGGCTCCTAATAATTTACCATTTACATCTTCTAAAACGGTGGAATAGGAAGTTTGGAACAATGTATGAGGTAACACATTCCAATAGATCACTAAAAGTAACATCAACCCAAAGATGAACCAGCGTTTTTTATTCCATATCGATATGTTTTTTTTAGTATTGTTCAAAAAATTACTCAGTGGTTCTCGATATATTTACCCATTGCCCAGCTGTGCGCGCATTGATGGTTTCGTCGTACATAGCATATGCAGATATAGCTGGTAAATAGAAGCGACCTTCATAGCTGGCATTTACTTGAAATCGAAATGCTTTATTTGTGTTAGCCGGCAGTTGGAAATAGGTATAAACACGATCGTCGCGAATATCTTGATAATCAAAATTTGCTGAAGGTGTTTGAAAAGCTTTGCTATCCATACGAGTATTTCTAATTTCCCAACCCGAAGGAAAAATAGCGGAGAGTGCCATTTCTTGATAATTTCCCCTTAGCCCAGGATTTTGAACTGCAATTTCGATGATCAAATCGGATCCCTGGTCTAACTCGCTCGGATCTATTGTTTTCCCATCTAAGGTCAAATATCGAACGCGTTGTACAAGATTATTTGATGCCGAAATATTATCACCTATCAACGGTGTTCCCTCTAATATCAATCGTGTAAAGAGTGTTCCAGAGCCATTATTTTGAAGCATTAACGTATTTTCTTGATCTTCTTTAATTCCTAAAGGTAATTGCCGAACATAAGCGATGGATTCAATTGCTCCCTTACTTCCTGAACTAAGTGAATAGCTTGCATCTAGCTCGCCAGACGTATTAAATCGATTCAGGAATTTAGAAATAGCTATTAAACTATAGGCAGTAGTTTGGGTACTGTACCAATCTCTTGAACTTAGTGATTGCGAAATATTACGAGATAAGTCTGTTGCTTCTTCTTCTCTATTTAAAAGTGAAAGTGTTTCTAAAATCATGGCTTGATCTCTGAGCCTAGAACCAAAATTCCCAGATAATTCGATGTATTCATCAACATAGAGAGTAATTCCATTTACGATATCCTTGGCAGCTTCAATTTGGCCAATTAAAGCATAAGCAGCCGCTAATCGCCATCGTGCTTGTATACTCAAGTTTTGCCGTTCTCTAAATCTATTCATCGCTCCTAACTCTGGGGTTCCAGCTAATGCTAATGTGTATAATCGATACGCTTGGTTTAAGTCTGATCGGCGATATCTATTATTTTTCCACTTGCTACCCATATTTTCTTGATAACTATTGATGGAGTTCAGTAAAGTGGAAGGCACATAATATCCACGCTTTTGGGCTTCGATTAGGAAATGATAGGCGTAAGACGTTCCCCAAGAATGTGCATCTTCTTTTCCAGGCCAATAGGCTAGTCCATCCGAGGGAGTCATGAAAAGTCCAATTCGATCAATTCCTTTTTTAATATTTTGTTCGATGGTTTTCTTCTGTTCATCGTTCAACTCAACCACTTCGCCTACCAATAATTGTGCAAATGCTGTAGAAGTTGTTTGTTCGATACAACCATGGGGGTATTGAACGAGATAGTTTAACCTCTTACCAAAATCGATGGGTGGAATTCGTGAAAGTTCCAATATTGCAGTATTGGTTCCACTCATGCCCTGAAGTTCCATTGGAATTTCCCATCGTTCACCAGCATCTAAGTTTTTGGATAAAACTTGAGTAAATGGGGTATTTGGATTTCGAACCGCAATTTCTATTTCATGATAGGCTGTTTCATTCCCACTTTTTGCCGTAACAAGAACTTTACCAACGCCAATCATTGGTTTGGTTTTTAGGGAAAATGAAACGATTTGATCACCAGGTTCATCAAAGAATACCGAAGTGGTATTGGATTCTTCCACCTCGAATATATCATTCGTTTCCACTTTAATTTCAACATTTTTGATCCCTTTTTGCATTGCAAATACGCTTACAGGTAATTTAACTGTTTCGGCAGGGCCAAGTACTCTTGGTAAAGTTGCCAAAACCATAACTGGTTTACGAACAGGAGTTGTTTTCTCTGTTTTACCATAACTTCCGTCTTGACCAGCAATCACCATAGTTCGAACGGAGCCTACATAGTTAGGAATAGAAATAGGATGGGTGTTTGTAGCATTTGCCTCTAAATAAAAAGGACCTTCGAAGCGAACCATAGGTTTAAAACGATTTACTTCATTTAGAGGATCAGTTGCATTTTCTTCCCCATCACCACCAATGGAAAGAATTTTCGATATTGATCCCGAAAAGCCACTTGCTACGAATGGGTATAAATCCCACGTTTTTATTCCTAGCGCTTCACGAGCATAAAAAGTGGAATGTGGATCGGGGGTTTTAAAATTGGTGAGATCCAGTAGCCCATCATCAACAATAGCGAGTGTATAGGTCATGGGTTTGCCGTTCGATTCACTCACAGAAATGTTGGTTACAGTCTCTGGTTTAAATTCATCTGCGACGATTAATTCTGGTTCCAAAATGGTTTCAGGATTCTTTACACTAATGGGGATGACACCATACATGCGCAAGGGTAAATCATTTTCATTTTGTCCGTGGGGCTGAATATGCATCACATGAGCATAGATGTTCGGACTCATTCGCTCATCTGCGAGAAACGTAAATTTTGTTTGTTCTGCATCTCCATCTAGCCATACAGTTTCTAACACCTTAGATCCGGATTCGAGGCTTATCAAAAGCTTGCTATGCTCACTACTAGGAATGGAAAGAGTAATGGGATCCCCCGTTTCATAACTGTCTTTGTCTGATTCAAAAGTTAACTGTGATGGGCTGGATAAATTATTACGCGCATTTCCCCATCCGAAATAGACTACAGTACTAGTGGAATGTTTTCCTTTTGGATCTAAAACACGGATTAGATAACGACCACCATTGGCACTTTCAGGTAGTTTAAATTGTAGTTCATTTTCTCCATTGGAACGTGTAGTGAAGTTTCCAGAAGCCACTTTACGCACATTTTCTCGTTCGAAATAATTGCTAAGATTTTCGCGACTTCGTTCCCACCACCATCTCCAACGCATTTGATACACTTCATATTCTAATGGTATCCTACCTAGGGGGTTACCTTCTTCATCAATAGTAACCACATCAAATGTCTGTGTTTCATTTTTATTTAACCAAGTTCCTTCACGTTTACTCTCCGATTCTGGAGCCCGAATCCCAACTATGGTACGGAATGGATACACATTAGTGGAAGCTCGTCCCACGGAAAAACTTCCAGATGGTTCAAATACCCGAATGTTAAAATCTGCACGAAGAAGTGCTGGTCCCTTCTCCTGTGCAGTAAAGGTGTGCTCTACAGCAACTGTGCCTGCGTTTGAAAGTGATCCTTCAAAAATCATTTCAGGATTAGAGCTAAACGAAACAGCTCTATCATTAAAAGTAAAACCTTCATAGTTTTCAAAGAAGGGTTCGGTAGGATTAAGTACCATTTCTACATCTACCTTTAAATTTTTGGCGATGGCACCATGTAGCCATTGGGAAGAAAGGGTGGCTTCAAGTTTGCGGTTACTAGCCAAAATAGCTTCTTTTTTAAAAGCCATATTCATTTTTAAGCGATTTGGTTTTACCGTTTCGATTTTGAGTGTTTTGGAAAAAGTTTGACCACCCACAGAGGCTTGTAATCTCCAATTACCAGTGGGTGCTTGTTTTTCTGTTACGCCTCTATACACATAAAATCCATTTAAGGAACTAGTTCGCGTTTCACGATCGACGAGTTGACCAGATGGGTCGCGTAGCTCAAATGTAATAGGATGATTTTTTGGAAGAATTTTATTTTCATCCTCAAGAATAAACGAAACAAACAGAGAATCACCAGGGCGCCAAACACCGCGTTCGCCATATATAAAGCCTTTTATTCCTTGTTTTAATCGTACGCCAGAGACATCAAAATTACTAAGGGAAAGGGAAGTACCGTCGTCAACACGTATATATCCTTTTTGATCGTCAATTTCGGCAATGATATAATACGATTCCTGATCAGAAGATAAAGCCACTATGCCTTCTGCATCGGTAATTCCAGATATAATTTCTTGTTGTTGAAAATTGTATAATCTAACGGTTACACCTGTTAATGGAGACGTATTTCGTAAATCAGTGACAAATACAGTAGTAACATTTTGAGCATCTTTTTTGGCAATAATTCCCAAGTCGGATGCAAATACGTTCTTACGTATTCTGCGATTACTAGTATAATAACTTACGCTACATGGGTTATCGCGCTCTCGCCAATTATACCCTCTTGGGGAATAATAACGCCCAAAAGTTTCCCAATAATTTTGTTCCTGATTTGGATCAAGTTCCCAGTTGCTCATTTCATCAATAACTGAACTAACAACACTATTATCACCACAAGGATAGACTGCTTGATGTGATCGATATCCAATTTCTACTTGATATATAGCTCCGAGTTCTGGCTCTATGAGTTTAGATAAATCTAATGAATAGTTATTCCATTCACCTACATCTACCGCACCTAAGGTGGATAGTGGTACTACCCCACTAAAAATAGGACGTCCAACCCGTAGTAAGTTCCAAGCGCTAGTTTGGTTCATTCTTTGTTCTTGAAAAAACTGACCAATATTACTCTCATAGATTCGTGTGATTTGAACATCTATGGCACCAAGACTAACTGCTTTAAAGGGAAGGTGTAAATCTTTTGATCGGGGGATAATTACGCCTTTTCCTAAGAAACTTATATTTGGTTTTGGCTGAAAAAAACTGAGCGTTCTTCGGGTTACTGAGCCCAATCTTTCGCCTTTTCTACTTCGTAACGCCTCATCAATAATTAATGTTTGTTCTCCGTTTACACGCGTTCTAGGATTTATGATCAAAATATTATCAGAAACGATAACATTTAATTCATTACCGTTATCTAAAGTAACCAAGCCATTAAAATTTTGGTTTGCATCAACCGGATTGGAAAAAACAAGTTCAATTCGTGGATTTTCATCCCTAAAAATTTGTGTCTGTATTAATTCAAATGCACCAATTCTTGGTATTTCTATACTTCTGCTTCCTTTTCTTTTTGAATGAAGTGCATCGCCTTCCCAAAGAATTTCTAACCTGCCTGTTTTGTCTGTTCTCTCTATACCAGATATTACAAATGTATGTTTCTTCGAAAGGCTTTTTCCATCAAAAAGAACTTCTAATTTATCTCCGTTTAAAAAAGCTTTAATGCTATTTTGCACATCTTTTGCTTTTGAAATATCTGCTGTTAGCAACGTTCCAGCAATGGTTATTTCATTTGGATTATTTGAATCTGGACTGAGTCCTCCTAATTCAATTTCAAAGTCTTGTTCGATTACTGAAAATTCAAATCCGAAATTTTCTTCCTCCTCTGAAAGATTAAACAGTTTCCGAAGATTTATTTCGCCCGTAAATGATTGGCCATTTTTTAAAGGATTAGTAGGTCGAAATACTAACGTTTTATCGTTTACCCATTCTTCATCTCCTCGAATGGATGGAGAAAATGAAAGTAACCCCACTAGATTTTGTTTCTCTTTAGGTACATCATTTTTGAAGGTTATTCCAATTTCGCCATATGCACTAATTTCACCATTAGTTACACCAGACACATAATCATTATCCTGAAATTGTGTGGTTGGTTCAGAATCTATTTTAGAAGTACAAGAAATAAATGTAATAAGGAGTATAAGTACAGAAAACGGATGAATGGTACATTTCATAAAAAAGCTGGATTACAAATTAAAGGCGCTTACATACTCAACTTCAGTTTTCGAAAAAAGTTCTTCATTGGCTGTAAACACATATTGTTTAGCTTTTAAATAACTGTAAAATAAATTTATGTAGCAATAGCTAATTCGTATTGGTACTTATATATATCGAATAATTAATCCTTTTAACATCCTGAAATTAAAAGTGCGGAATATGCTTACTGTACTACTTTAGCTAAGAAACTCTTACATTGTCTACATTAAATAGATGGTTTATCTCTATTAATCAAGAAACATGGATAATAAGGAACGGCTAAGCTTCGAAGATGCTTTAACAGAATTAGAATCAGTGGTACAACAATTGGAAAGCCAAGATGTTACACTAGATGATTCTTTAAAACTTTATGAAAAAGGTATAAAGCTTTCAAAACTTTGTAATAATGTATTACATGATGCAGAATTACGCATTCAGCACGTAAACGAAGAACAAGATTAGGTACTATGCACTCTATGGAATATCGCCCCACAGCAGGTCCACTTTTATCAAACATTGATTCCCCAGATGATCTAAAGAAACTTTCTCCAGATCAGCTCCAACAAGTCTGTGATGAATTAAGAGCATTTATCATTGATATAGTTTCCGTATATGGAGGTCATTTTGGAGCTAGTTTAGGTGTGGTAGAACTCACAACGGCACTACATTATGTGTATCATTCACCCCAAGACCGAATTATTTTTGATGTGGGACATCAAGCGTATGGACACAAAATTTTAACGGGGCGACGAGACAATTTCCATACCAATCGTAAATATGGCGGTATTTCTGGATTTCCAAAAAGAAGTGAAAATATTCACGATGCATTTGGTGTAGGTCATTCCTCCACTTCTATATCCGCTGCTTTGGGTATGGCTGTAGCTAACGATCTAGACAACAAAAACGATAAAGTTGTTGCAGTAATTGGCGATGGAGCTATGACAGGAGGTCAAGCATTTGAAGCTCTTAATAATGCTGGCGCTATGAATAGCGATGTGTTAGTAGTGTTGAATGATAACAATATGTCTATTGATCCAAACGTGGGTGCGCTAAAAGAATATTTAGCAGATGTAACCTCCAGCAAAACTTTTAATAAACTCCGTGATGAAGTGTATGATGTACTTGGGCATTTCAACAAAGCTGGGAATAAAATGCGCCGAATTGCTTCACGTTTTGAATCTGCTGTATTAGCAGCTTTAACCCCGGGTTCTTTATTTCGTTCTTTAGGGTTTAAGTATTACGGTCCTATTGATGGGCACGACGTAAACGGGCTTCGAAAAACGCTGGAAGATTTAAAAGAAATTAAAGGCCCAAAGTTACTTCACATCGTTACAGTGAAAGGAAAAGGATTTGCCCCTGCTGAGAAAGAACAAACCAAATGGCATGCACAAAGCAGTCCTTTCGATAAAATTACAGGCGCATCCTTAAATCCCAAATCAACAAAAAAATCTGCTCCAAAATATCAAGATGTATTTGGTGATGCACTTGTTGAATTAGCTACTGCAAATGAAAATATTGTTAGCATGACTCCCGCTATGCCTAGCGGTTCTAGTTTATGGCCAATGATGAATACATTTCCTAAACGTGCTTTTGATGTAGGAATAGCTGAACAACATGCCGTTACCTTTGCTGCTGGACTTGCAGCTCAAGGGAAAAAAGCATTTTGTGCAATTTACTCTACTTTTCTGCAACGCGGATTCGACCAATTTGTACATGATGTAGCCATCCAAAAATTACCAGTAGTTTTTTGTATTGATAGAGCCGGTGTAGCTGGTGCAGATGGACCTACTCATCATGGGGCATATGATACTTCGTATATGCGCTCGATACCAAATGTAATTATTTCATCTCCATTGAATGAACAGGATTTGCGAGATATGATGTACACAGCGAGTGAATATAATGATGCGGCTTGGGCAATTCGATACCCGCGAGGAGCATCTACTGGAATGAAGATTCGAGATCATTTCAAAAAAATAGAAATCGGTAAAGGAGAGTGTATTCAAGAAGGCGAAGAAGTAGCTGTATTAAGTTTCGGTCCAATTGGTAAATATGTTACAGAGGCTTCAACCCAACTTGAACTAGAAGATATACAAATTGGGCATTATGATATGCGATTCGCCAAACCGCTAGACACAGATTTAGTAGATCAAATCTGCCAAAAATATCAGCATATCATTACCATAGAAGATGGTGCAAAATTAGGAGGTTTTGGAAGCGCAGTTGCTGAATACCTTGCAGAAAAAGTTGAAAAACCTACCCTAACCATTATGGGCTTACCCGATCGTGTGATCGAACATGGAACACAAGAAGAACTTCATACAGAAGTTGGTATAGATGCCAAAGCATTGGTGGATGTAGTAAAAAAGAAGTTGGTTGACGCTTTTTAGGTTTATATACTATATCTGGCTTGTTATTCCTTCTATTAATAATTATAATCAAATTTTAATTTCATAAATAGATTATGGTCAAATATATATTCTTATTGATTCCTTCTTTAATTTTTACAATCTCTTGTACAACCATTAAGTCCAAAAGCAATTTTATTCCAAAACAAAATACTGAATTTCATAAGGATAATGGAATTGCATATTTAGGAACTATTATTCATAGTCCAGCTATACGAAAATTAATAGGCAGTAAAGAAGAAAAAAATGAGTGGTTTACTGAAATTGAAGAAAGCAATGAGTCAGTTTTTGATATTGCAAAAAAATCATTTGAGTACGGCAATTTAAATCTAGAAGATAATACTGAAAATCTTTCTTTTAATTCTAATTTGGCTGATGAATTTCATTATGAAATGGAACTATATGAAACGCAAAATAATGTAGAATCCTTGCCTAATTTTCCAAAATCATTAATAGAAAACAAAATAAAGCCAAAACAGAGATATGGTATTATCAATATATTTTCGACATCTGAAGTTGAAAGTCAAGGACCTGGAATTGGTTTTGGAAGGGTTACACTAAGTGTCCATAAAACTCTTTTAAAAATGAATTTTACCTCATTGTTATTAGATTTTGAGACACAACAGGTAGTATCTTACTACAATTTCACCGACGAATATTATACCTCTTTAGATGCATTTGAAACCATTTTCGAAAGCCTTTTATTAGCTTATAATAGTAGTTTATATGTTAGGCCAAAAGTACTTAACGACTTAAAGGACTATGATAAATTTGTTCATGTTGAAATGAAAGATGGGCAACTTTACTTTTGTCAAGTGAAATATTTAGGTGATTTTAAAATGCAATTAAATGTAAATAATACCACTACAGTATATAGATTAGACGAGTTTGCTTCTATCAAGAAAAATAATTCTGACAAAAAATTAATACCATCTAACTAAGATATAAGCTTCATTAGTGTAGTTTTGATTAGCTATATTCATAAAAATAAGTATCGTGATTTCTTGATCGATATTGTGACACGAAAAATATGATTTGAAAAGATAAATTAGTTGAATGATAAAGATTTATTTTTCTGTCTTTTTAATGGTAATCTTTTTTTTGGATGTAATAAATCTGAACAACTCGTTATTGAAGATCAATTAGCTACGGAACGAGGTAAACCTGTAAGTGATGCTCATATCCATTTCATTCCAAACTTAGTTAGTCATTCAAAAAAGATGCCCTTAACTTCAATACGTTACTCTTTACCTATTCAAAGTTTTGTTACACTTAAAACGTATTCTCAATGGAAGAATGAACTGATTGAAACCCTAGTAAATGAAACAAAAAGAGCTGGTAGTCATACAGTATCCTTATCTGAAAGTTTATATACAAATAGGCTTTATAAATACAGACTTGAAGTTTCAAGGAGCACTTTAGATACTATGATTGTTAAAGAAATAATGTCTAACAAACCAGCAGAAGCTCTTATTGGAGTGGAACCAATTACCAAAACCAATAATAATGGAAGATTTGAGATAGAAATCGGTGAATTAGCGATTGGGAAAACGTTTGATCTAACATCTACTAACGATTTTAAAGAAACAGTAAGGATATCTGATAACATAGAATTAATGGCTATTAAAGACGGTGAAATTATACCAAGAAAATATATAGAAGTGGATGAAGAAAGGTTAAATTCAGTAGTTCTTACTTCTCAATAAATGCCTTATACCCTTTCCGACTTCAATTACCATCTTCCCGAAGAGCTCATTGCTCAAACACCGGCGCATCCTAGAGATCATGCTAGACTACTTGTTTACAATAGAGTAACAGGCAAAATATCAGATGATATATTTTACAATCTAGGAAATCATCTCCCAAAAAACTCAACCTTGGTAGTAAATAATAGCAAAGTTGAAAAATGTCGTTTACTATTTGATGATGGAAAACGGGAACTTTATGTTACTTCTGTCCGCAATAATAATACGAATGAAGCACTTGTGCGACCTGGGAGGAAATTCAAATTCGGAAAAAAGGTAGAACTAATTATAGGA
>JAYPYN010000002.1:40152-45554 GCA_038154605.1 Balneolaceae bacterium | reverse complement strand
GGTGTGTTTTGTTATATGGAACTGGACGTACAGGCATGAAGGGCTGGATCAAAGAATTATATGTAGAACCAAGCTTCCATTTCCCATTTGTAGAGGGTATAGTACCATTGCCAGAATTAGGAATGTATCTATGCTTTTTATTGATGGCACTATCAGCTATAGGAATCATCATTGGTGGATTTTATAGAACAAGTACAGCTAGCTACTTTCTAATATTCACTTACATAGAATTAATCGACAAAACGTATTATCTAAATCATTATTACTTAGTGTCGTTGCTCACCTTTTGGCTGTTTTTTGTGCCCGCAAATAAATGGTACTCGTTTGATGCGTACAGAAAACCAAAAATTGCTTCCTACACATGTTCAAATTGGCATATTCTTATTTTTAAAGTACAGGTTTCAATCGTGTACTTTTTTGCGGGGATTGCTAAAATTAATCAAGATTGGTTATTGAACGCACAACCCATGGCTACATGGCTTCCTGGTAAATATGAGCTTCCATTGATTGGCAAAATCATGCATTTTAAAGCAATAGCCTATGTATTTAGTTGGATGGGATGCGTGTATGATGTAACCATTTGGATATTTTTATGGATGAAAAAAACAAGATGGCTAGCGTACATTGCCGTGATAGTTTTTCATGTTCTCACAGGGATTCTTTTTCCTCGAATCGGAATGTTCCCAATTATTATGATAAGTGCGACTATCATTTTCTTTTCAGCAGAATGGCATCAAAAAATAATGCAAAAACTACCCTTGTACTCAGCGTTCGAAGGAACAAATCAGAAGATCCATTCACAATATTCACAAAACAAGCTAATAAGCATCATTCTTGGGGCTTATCTGATAATACAAATTTATCTCCCCTTTCGATATTTACAGTATGATGGAAATTTGTTTTGGCATGAAAAAGGATACCGGTTTAGCTGGAGAGTAATGCTGATGGAGAAAAATGGATTTACTTCCATCATAGTAAAAGATCCAATCAAAAATATCCAATATGAGCTAAATCAAGATGAGTACTTAACGGCATTTCAACAACAACAAATGAAATCCCAACCCGATATGATTCTGCAGTTTGTTAAGCATATTGGAGATGAATTTACCGCCAAAAATGGATACGCACCAACTATACATGCACAAAGTAGGATGTCATTAAATGGTAGAAGAAGTCAAGAATTTACAGATCAAACCCTTGATCTTTACGCCTTAGAACACCCAATGGAATACCGTTGGATTACGGAGTTTAAAGAATGAGAGTGTTTGTTCTATTATCGCTGATATTGATAACAGGCCCTACGTTGAATGCACAAGAAATTTTGGTGAATGGAGTGGTGATCAATCAACAAAAAAAACCGGTAAGTGATGTTATTGTTTATATAAAAGGGGAAAATAAGAATACAATTACAGATAGTTTGGGTGCATTTACATTCAAACTAACAGCCAATGGAGCATACAGTATTTTTGTTTCTAGTATTGGTATTTATCCCTTAGAAAATCGGTATCAAATTAAAGGTGACACCACCTTAACCATACAAGTTGAAGAGAAAAAATTAGAATTACCAGAGGTGGTGGTTCAGGGAGATTCCGATATTTTTGGAATACGGCGTTTACGATCGATGGAAGATGGAGGCTTATATGAAGGAAAAAAAACTGAAGTTATAAATATTGAACTACTCATAGGAAACAAAGCATCTAATAATGCACGGCAGGCTTACAGTAAAGTTCCAAGTTTAAATGTCTGGGAAAGTGATTTTGTAGGACTTCAACTTGATATTGGTGGGCGTGGGTTGAGTCCTAAACGGACATCCAACTTCAATACTCGCCAAAATGGATATGATATAAGTGCTGATGCCCTTGGCTATCCAGAAAGTTACTATACTCCACCGTTGCAAGCCGTTCAGCAAATAGAAGTAGTTCGTGGAGCAGGTGCTTTGCAATATGGTACCCAGTTTGGCGGCTTACTCAATTTCAAAATGAAAAAAGGTAATCCAAACAAAAAAATAAATGTTGAAACACATAACAGCTATGGTGCTTTTCAATTCTTAAACACCTTTAATAGTGTTCATGGGCAAATTGATAGGCTAAATTATTACAGTTTTATACAATATAAACGTGGAAATGGGTGGCGAGAAAATTCTAATATTGAGCAAAGAAATATATTTACATCTTTCAATTATCAGATATCTACTAAATTAAAAGCGAATATCGATCTAACCCATATGTACTACCTTAGCCAACAACCAGGTGGGCTTACAGATACTGCATTTGAGTTCGATCCCAAATCGTCGAATAGAAATAGAAATTGGTTTCGAGTAAATTGGAATTTAGCTTCGCTTACTTTTAATTATGCGATCAGCAATGCAACAAACATTGTGAGTAGAACATTTGCTTTATCTGCACAGAGAAGTTCCTTAGGTACGCTAGAAACACCCAATGTAGAAGACCCACTCACTCATAGAGATTTGATAGACGGCACCTTTAAAAATTTCGGAAATGAAAGCCGCATAACCTATTCATACAATAGTGTAGATAAGCAAAAGAATGTGCTTTTGATAGGAACCCGCTTGTATAAAGGAAATACAAACTTTTCTCAATTTTTTGGATCAAATGGTGATAACGCCAATTTTGCAAGAGTGGATACGGCATATCTAAATAGAAGGAAATCGGAGTTCGATTTTCCAAATTTCAATGCTGCAATTTTTGTAGAAAAAATCATCCGGCTAAACCAACAGCTCAGTATTATACCTGGTATTAGATACGAATATATAGACACCAAATCTGAGGGTTCTTACAGCGTAAATACAAGATTAAATAGCTTTGGAGACTTTATTGAAAGTTTTGAGGATGAAAAATCAGAAAAAAATCGCCACCTATTTCTGTATGGATTAGGAGTATCCAATACGCTAGGTAATAGCTATGAATTGTACATGAATGCGACAGCCAATTATCGCGCAATAAACTTTACCGATATCCAAATTCAATCAAATACTCAGGTTGTTGATTCTCTTATTAAAGATGAATCTGGCTACAGTTTTGATCTTGGAATAAGGAAATTAGATTTTAGGCCTTTTTTCCTCGAAATGGGGTTGTTTTATGTGTGGTATAACAATAAAATTGGAGAGGTAAGAGACGACGATTTACGCATTAGAACTAATATTGGGGCTGCTCAGATTTTTGGAGCCGAATTTTTTCTTGAAATGGATGTGCTGAGTTTACTTAACAAAGCTAGTACTAAGAAATTAAGCATATTTATAAACGGATCTATCAACCGTGGAATTTACGTAAATGTGAATGATCGACAGCAGGCAGTATTACAATCTAGAAATAGATTGGAAGAAATTCCTAACTACAATTTAAAATCAGGATTAACCTATCAACCAGGCAAGTTTGCCATGAGCCTGCAGGGTACATTTGTTGGAGAACAATTTTCTGATGCAGCAAATAGTAATCAATCGATTACAGGTGTTTTTGGAAAAATCCCAGCATATCAAGTGTTGGATTTTTCATCAAAATACACCCTCAATAAAAAAATAGAACTCACATTCGATGTAAATAATCTTCTAGATCATTCTTATTTTACCCGTAGGGCAACCGCATACCCTGGGCCAGGAATAATACCCGCCACAGGTAGATCATGGAATTTCACTTTAGTAACAAAATTTTGACTATAATCATATCACCAACAATTTGATGAAACATTTTTTCCCTTTATACCCTCTACTATGTTTTATTGTTATTTCCTGTAATACAAAAAAAGCAGAAGATACTTTAACCTTATATACGCATCGGCATTATGATACCGATCAAGAAATATTTGATCAATTTAAAGAAGAAACCGGTATAAAAATACATGTTGTAAACGCCAGTGCTGACGAGCTTATACAACGCCTTGAAAATGAAGGTGAACAATCCCCAGCTGATTTACTTATCTCTGTTGATGCTGGAAGACTTGTTCGTGCAAAAGAAAAAGGTCTATTAAAGAATTTCGATTCACAATTTATTGAAGAAAAAATACCAGAACACCTTCAAGATAGCGATAACCATTGGGTAGGAATTACTAAAAGAGCCCGTGTTATCGTTTATGATAAAAATGAAGTTGATGCATCAGAACTTTCTACCTATGAAGATTTAACCCACGAAAAATGGAACGAACAATTACTTATCCGCTCCTCTGGTAATATCTATAATCAATCTTTATTAGCTTCGATGGTTGCAAATCTTGGAAAAGAAGACGCAGAAGCTTGGGCAACTGGTGTTATGAGCAATTTCGCACGATCACCACAAGGGAATGATAGAGATCAAGTAAAAGCTATTTTAGCAGGAGAAGGAAATCTAGCTATTGTAAATACCTATTATTTGGGTCGCTTGATTCATTCAGCAGATGACCTAGAAGCGCGTGCAGGCAATGCGGTAAAAGTATTTTTTCCCAACCAAGATGGGCGTGGAACCCATATCAACGTAAGTGGTATCGGTATTGCAAAACATTCAAAAAATGAACAACTAGCAACAAAATTTATAGAATATTTACTTAGCAAAGACATACAAGAAAAGTTTGCACGAGATAATTACGAATATCCAGCCAATCCCGAGGCAGAGATTTCAGACTTGCTTAAATCTTGGGGAACTTTCAAAGAAGATGCGCTACCACTTCAAAAATTAGGAGAACTAAATCGCGAAGCTGTAATAATATTTGACAGAATAGGGTGGCAATAAAAATACGTTTACCAAACTACATACAATCAACTATTAGAGACTTCAACAGATGGTCATTGTTTACAGTGGCCATTGTTTGTTTTATATCAATCCCTCTTTTCACCATTTTATTGAATTTAAAAGAGGGAGTTGGCGAAATGTGGAGCCATGTTGTAGAGTTTTTATTGCTCGATTATGTATTAAATTCTGTGTATTTACTTGTTGGAACTGGCGTTCTAACCTTATTATTCGGGTTGCCAAGCGCTTGGTTAATCTCAAATTATGAGTTCAGGTTTCGAGCTGCTTTAAACGCTCTACTTTACATCCCATTGGCAATTCCTAGCTATATCATGTCGTACGTGTATGTGGGCTTATTAGGGTATGGCGGTACACTTAACCAACTATCTATTGGCTTTTTTCCTTCCATAGACATGATGAATATTTGGGGACTGATTTTTGTACTTAGCATAAGCCTCTATCCATATGTGTATGCTAGTTCCCGTGTTATGTTTTCAAGTGCAAACGGCTCTATAAAAGAATCTGCTCAATTATTAGGTGTAACTAATACCTCCTACTTTTGGCGTGTTGCATTGCCAATGGCATCCCCAGCTATAATTGGTGGTTTGTTTCTAGTATTTATGGAAGTGTTAAACGATTACGGCGCGGCTAAATATTACGGTGTAAATACGTTTACAACAGGTATTT
>JAYPYN010000002.1:26954-40142 GCA_038154605.1 Balneolaceae bacterium | reverse complement strand
GCATTAGAAGACCTGCAAACAGCGGTTTATCTTGCTTCAATATTAGTAGCATTTGTTTTTATACTTTTGTTTATAAATAAATATGCCAGAGGGAGAAAATCATTCAGTAATACAGACAGTACGTTCTCCAGTAAAAAGGAAAGGAGCATTCCATTGGGATATAAAAAATGGTTAATTCCTTTAATCTGTGCTACGCCATTTTTATTTGGATTTCTGTTTCCGCTTCTACAATTGGTTAAATGGGCATATGTTAATTTTTCAACCCAACTTAATATTGAGCATGTATTTATTTCTTTGCAGAGCTTGCTCATAGCAGGTATCACTGCTGTAGTAACCATTTTCTTTACTCTGTGTCTTGTCTATTTTCCAAAATGGAACCGTTTAAGAATTATAAAGCATTTAGTAAAATTTACTACCGTTGGATACATTATTCCGGGCGCTGTAATCGGTATAACCTTAGTTGCAAGTAGTAGTTATTTTGTAAGTATCATGTATAATTTTTTTGGGATTGAAATTGGATATTTGGTGTATTCTAGCATTTACATATTAATTTTTGCGTATATATTCCGATTTTTAGCCGTGGCTTACAATCCAATCGAAGCACATTCATTAAGAATTGGTTCAAATCTTTCTGAATCCTCTTATATGCTTGGAAAATCAAAATTGCATACCTTCTTTAACATTCAGTTTCCCCTTCTAAAAAGTTCATTAATGAGCGGTTTTTTAATTGTATTTATTGATGTGATGAAGGAATTACCTTTAACCTTACTATTAAAACCGTATAATGTGCAAACCTTAGCAATAAAAGCCTATGAATTTGCAGACGATGAACGGGTTTCTGAGGCAGCAATACCTTCTCTTACATTAATTGGATTAGTTTGCCTTGCCATGTATTTGATTTCAATGTTTCGTGATGAAAAAGAATAGTACACATATTTTAAAAATCAGCGAATTGTCAAAGTCTTTTGATGGTAAACAAAACGTTTTAAGTGATGTTACATACCAACTAGAACAAGGGAACATATGTGCCATTGTTGGAGAAAGTGGATGTGGGAAAACCACTCTTCTTCGGTTAATTTCTGGCTTAGAAGTATCTGAAAGCGGCACTATA
This sequence comes from Balneolaceae bacterium, assembly GCA_038154605.1. Classification (GTDB taxonomy): domain Bacteria; phylum Bacteroidota; class Rhodothermia; order Balneolales; family Balneolaceae; genus HXMU1420-13. The sequence goes on along the minus strand of JAYPYN010000002.1, from coordinate 39,031 downwards.
ACGATTTTAGGAGAAACCGTAAGTAGTATAAATGTAAATAAAGCGCCTCATTCGCGTAAAGTGGGCATGGTTTTTCAAAACTACGCGCTCTTCCCACATTTGACGGTTAAGCAAAATATTCAATTTGGAGTAGCCAAAATAGAATATGATAGTACCTTAAAATTGATTGAATTAATGGGATTAGAGGGTAAAGAACATCAATATCCCCATGAATTAAGTAGTGGACAAAAACAAAGAGTAGCCATTGCCAGAACATTAGCAGTAAAACCAAAACTATTATTGCTTGATGAACCCTTCAGCAATTTAGATCTGTTAACTAAATCATCCTTGAGAAAGGAAATAAGAAAAATCGCAAAACTTCTTTCTTTATCGGTGATGTTTGTAACCCACGATCTTTATGATGCAGTTGATATTGCGGATGAAATTCTTTTTTTAAGTGATGGTCGCATTGTTCAAGAGTGCGACACTGAATCGTTAATGCATCAAAACGTGGATGAGATAAAAGTATATTTAGAACAAATTCAAGAGCAAGCTAAACACCTATTATCACTAAAAAATAAGTAATTACATACCCACTTATTTCATAGGATCAGGATATTTAAATTGATAATTAAGCGATTGAATTAATTTATCCGTAATAACGATTTTGCCATTTTTACCACCCTCTAAAAATTGAGGTTCTTCAATTCCAAATTCTTTGGCTTTACTTGTGTAAACCTGATGCCTAGTAGGATGAATGGGTGCCACAACGTTATATATTTCTGAGGTGATTTCGTTTTCTATAATTCGTTTTAGAACGGACGCAACATCATCCCCATGTACCAAATTCACGGGTGCATCACCATTGGGAATAGAGCTCCTTCCAGATAGATAATAGACAGGATGGCGATTATATCCATACAAACCTCCTAATCGTAAAATCACTGATGAAGGTATCCATTTTTTTAGTTCTGCCTCCGCTGATAGAACAGGTATCCTCGATTCTAAAATAGGTGTTTGATCACGCTCTGTAACTTCACCCAAGAAACCATCATATACAGAAGTTGAACTGCACATAATTACCTGTGCATTTGTTGCAGAAATAGTTTTTGAAAGTAAATGAATATTATGTGCATACTCTAAAGAACCACTTCTTCTATTAGGTGGAATGGAAATTATAATTACATCACTCTTAGGAATTACAAAAGAAGTTGCAGAATGTATATCACATTCAAAGGGAGAAATTCCTAGAGAAGATAATGCATCAAAATTACTTTTTGACCGTGATGTTCCTTTAACTAAATAACCAGAAGACAGTAATATAGGGGCTGTAATTTTACCCAACCAACCGCATCCAATAATTAATATAGATTTCAAAAAATTCCTAATAACATTAAGATTAATAGACGAAGAAAATAGGTAATAATGAATTAATTCATATTTAGACTTCTTATAAATTTGTTAAATATCGAACGTTTTTGCCGAAAAACACTTATATAGAGCATAAATAACAATCTAAATTTTTCATTATGTCAATACGATTAGCAACAAGTTGTGGCACTTGCAGTTCATTTACAGCCGCTCATATGTGTTCTACACATGAGGTTAAAGTTAGTGATGTATATGTATGCGATCAATTTTCAGGCGATACAGAAACAACCAAAAAAATCGATTGTATTTCTTGTGCAAGACATCAACAAAACGATTGCAAACATCCAGATATAGCTACTCATGGAGTTCTTTGCACAAGTTGGGCACCAAAATTTTAAACGGGAACCTATATTATTACGAACTTATTTGTGGGTTATAACTTTTAAATTATAACTTGAATGATTAATGTTTTTTTGGAGAACAGATACCTTATAAAATGAACGTTGTTCTAGTAGGTACATAATAGTTTCCTTTCTTGACCGTAAATCAAAAAGTCTCAATTTGCAAAAGTCATTGATATTTTGAAGCTCGGAGTAAATTCAAGATCAATGTTAGCAGCTAGTTGACAAGAAAGAGCATCTATTAATTGCATGCCTATACCATTATGTTTCGTCTCGTGATCTTCTATTCCTTTACCATTATCTTGGTAGTTAAATACAATCATACCCATTTTATCTTGTACTAAATGCATGAATATTATACCATCATTCATGCCATCAAATGCGTGTTTCAGAGAGTTTGTAATTAATTCATTTAACAGTAATGAAAAAGGAACAACTTTATCTACTCCCAAATAAATTTCATCAGAAGTTAATTGAATTTGAATCTTACTCCCTATTTGTGGGTAAGAAGAAGAAAGCTTTTTTATAAGTTCGTTTATGTAGGAATCAACACGTACCGAATCATATTTTTCTTCATGATATAAGAATTCATGAATACTAGCTATGGATTGAACCCTGTCGATCGCTTTCCTAAATGTAGATGAATTGTATTCATTGCTAATTAATTGAAGTTGAAAAATTCCTGATACGACAGCTAAATTATTTCTTATTCTATGATGAATCTCTGCAAGTAAAGACTCTTTTGAATGTATAGTACGAATTAAGTTATTCTCTCTAAGTCTAAGCTCATTTATTGTTGGAACAAGTCCTATAAAAATAATAAATGTAATACCCATAAAAGATAAACTTCCAATTATTAAGCCCAATACTGTAGAAGTATAAAATGAGCGAGCAGAAGCCGATTCAATTAGATTAGTAATAGAATCCATTAAAACTAAAAACTTACGCTCTTCACTTAATATAGTATTTATATGTTCTTTATTGTCACTTTTTGGATTTTCTATTATTTGCTTAACTGCATACTCAATTTTTGATTTAATTTCCGTCAATAAATCAAAATTATATTTTATATTTAAATTGCTAAAATAGAATGAGCTTAGATAAGAATTTTCATCTATAAAGCTTTCGTGCGTTAAACTGAATACGAATAAAGTTTCTTGAAGCTCTTGAATAGTATTTATGTCTCCATTTTCAATTAGTAGAGCAAGCTTGGCTATTTTTTGGCTATACATTCTTTGTTTGCCAGCCTGATTTATTACATCACCTATAAATGTATTTTCTGTATAAGATTTTAAAATTGAAGCTTCATTTAAAATAAATACAATCATTACAATCCATAAAAAGATTAAATAATTTTTTTTTGAGAAACCTTGTATGGAATTATTGAATGCCAATTTTAAATAAATGAATGTGAGTTTAACCTAATAACTTAAAATGTAACTATTTCATATAAGGTGATATATAGATGCAGAATGATGTGTTTATGAGAGTTATAAACTGTTTACATAAGTTAGTCTTTAACGTTGATCTATCTATTTTAGCTGAAATATTATATTAAAAAAACTTTTATACAATATATACACTAAAAAAATGGATATAACTAGTTGTAAAGAAAAATTAAGTTAATAAAAACCATTAGTAATACATGGAACCTTTGTAAAAATTTTTATTTTCTGTTACTAATAAATTCATTAACTATGTATCACAAAATAGGTCTTGCTAAAGAAGTAGAATCACCAGAAAATCCAGGGGCTTTAGAGCAAAGAGTAGCTCTTATACCCTCAGATATTGGAATGCTTATTTCGAAGGGTGCGAATGTTCAGGTAGAAAGAGGTGCTGGGCAGAGGGTACAATTTAGTGATACTGAGTATGAACAAGTTGGTGCTACTATTGTAGATCATAAAACGCTTTATACAAATAAAGATCTTATTATTAAATTTAAAGGACCTGCAATGGAAAGCATTCCTTTAATGAAAGACAAGACAACTCTATTTTGTATGGCGCATTTCAACTCATTTCCAGAAAGAGCGAATCTTTTACAAAAACATTCAATTAACGTTATTGCTATGGAGGAAGTAGTTCAATCTCCCGAAAAGTTACCAAGAGAGCTAGTATTGGGCAGAATGGCAGCTGATAATTGTGTTGAACAAGATTTACGTTTTGCAGGAATAGATCAAGATGAATTTCATATTATCGGGTATTCTACCCAAATGCTTGGTGTTATACGCAGATTAATGAACCATAATCCTAAAAGTCTAGTGTTGCATCATGTAGATGGTAGTATAGAAGATCTTGGACCCCTTAATGATAAAATAAGAGTGGTATTTGATTCAACTACTATCAAAGATGCCGCCAATTTAATACTTACATTAGAAGAACATGGAGTGCGTTATTTTGATGTCAATGCGTTTGTTGATGAGTATGGGGAATATGCACTTCAATATTACAGGCAAGTAAACCCAGCTCCTAAATTTGGGAAGAGGAAAATTCAAGCACTACATGAAACAGGAAGAGCTGGTGCAAGATATGGTTTAAGGCTTTTGAATGAAGAAAGTAATAAACGATTATCACCATCAGAAGCAACTGTGGTTGTAATGGGGTATGGTAACGTTGGTATGGGTGCTATAGACGAATGTTATAGATCTGGGGTAAAAACAATAAGAATTTTAGGAAAATATCAGACACAAAAAAATAGAATAGAAGCATTTATAAAGGATGCTGACCTTATCATTAACGGAGCAGAACAACCTCAACATTTACGTGGGAAAAACTATTTATTAACAAAACATCATACTGCACATATTTTGGAACCAAATACCGTGGTAATTGATCTGATAGGAGGCTCCGCGACCAATAGAAGTCCCGTAGAAAATGTAATAGAATGCACATATATGACTAATCCATTTTTTAAGGAAAATAATATTATTTTTTCTGCTCTATGGGGATGGCCAATGATGGGATTTATGAGAGAGACGGCAATAATTTATAGTGGTCAAATCATTGATATACTTCATGGCGAGGATAAACTCATTTCAGGGCTTGAACAGTTAGCACCAGGGGTAGAAAAAGCTCTAGTTTGTGGCCCTTTTATATAATCCTATCTAATTAATAGGTATAGCAAATAACAAATATTATTTAGAGCTACAGCTATAAAAATTGTATAAGTTATATTTATTAGACGCCTATTATCTGATCAACTGGTTTTAAATCGATGTAAAAAAGATTGGGGGTGTCGCCAATGTATAAATTGATTTGCTGCTCTTTAACCATTTCAAGAACTGCTAGAAAAGTAACAACAACAATTAACTTACTTTTAATATTTTGGCAAAGCTGATTAAAACTCAATGTACCTTTATTTTGAAGCGTCAATAATATGAACTCGCTTTGTTTCTCGATTGTAGTTTCAGTTTTTTCAACCTTATGTACTACATTTTTACGTTCAATATCAGATAAAACTTTTCTGAAAGCTGCAATCAACTCAAAAAGAGTAACATCTTTTAGAGCTTCGCCGGTTGCTTTTTTATCAATTTTATCGGCATTAAAATATCCACGAGAATATTTTTTTCGAGTTTCTTCATCAATATCTGCCAGTTGCACAGCCATTTCTTTGTATCTTTTATATTCTAAAAGACGTTGTACCAATTCAAATCGTGGATCAGTCTCATCAAGCTCTGTCTCATTATTATTTTCTTCTCTAGGAAGCATCATTTTAGCTTTGATAGACATCAACATACTAGCCATAAGCACAAATTCACTAGCAACATCTATATCAAATTCATCCATCATATATAGATATTCCAAAAACTGTTCGGTAATGTATGAAATGGGGATATCATAGATATCTAATTCGTCTCGCTTTATAAAGAAAAGTAGAAGATCCAATGGGCCTTCAAAGTTATTTAATTGAACTCGATACATACACTAATTTGAATGGATAACAAAATACTTATTTTGTTTTATTTATTTGTAAGAATGTTAGTATAATGAGGGTAATTTAAGGTTGTTTTTTATGGATTATGTAAAATTCGTGAAGGGAATTCAAGAAAATAATGAGACGCTAATAAATGAGTACATTCCCATTATTACTGGAGTTTTGATTAAATTTTTAAAAGTACGTCATGGAGCCGATCACCATGATGCTGAAGACGTAGTTCAAAATACAATCATTAATGTAACAGAAAAAATAAGAAAAGATAAACTCAATCATCCCGATACTATCATTTTTTATTTTTTTACCACAGCAAAGAATGAATATTTCAAATTTTTAAAACAAAAAAAGGAAAACACAGATCCTGATTCGGTAGAAAAACATGGCAAAGAGGGTGATCAGTTGCATAGTTTGCTCATCCAAGAGAAGCAGAAAATCCTCGAAAAATGCATGGAAGGTTTAACCCCTGAATCCAAAGATTATATTACTTATTGGTTTGATCACCCTAGAGACGATGCCTCAGTAGTAGCCGAGCATTTTGGAATAAGTGTCAACAATGCATGGACAAAAAAACATAGAATTATTAAAATTCTCAAAAATTGCGTAGAAAAGAAATGGCACAATTAATGAAAAAAAATAAGATAAACTTATACAAGAAAATAGACGCTTACATTAAAGGAAATCTTTCTGAACCAGAGATTGCTGAACTTTGGATTGCGTTTGCTAAGCACCCTTATTTATTAGATGAACTAGAAATAGAAATAGGATTAAGAGATATCTTAAAAAAAGAAATCTTGGTTAGAAATAGAAGTCCAAAAAAGAAATTCAGTTTATCTGAGTCATTAATTTGGCATTATGCAGCTGCTGCAATGTTATTTGTTATTTTTAGTATGCAATTCTTTCAACAACCAAGTAAATCAAGATTAGCTAATTTTACGCTTTCTTCTATAAATAAGGACCAGTTAGAAACTGCAGATATAGTACGTTCCACAATTATTGACACATTTGCTGCAGATTCGATTTTAAATCTTGGATTTATGGAGTATATAAATGATAATTATACTGGTGCATTTCTTTTATACAATGAACTCTTAACCAATTACAACCATGAACCCTATGCATCTAAAGCGTATTTAAATAAAGGAATCTTTCATTATAATAATTCAAATTATGATTTGGCGATAGTTGATTTTTCCGCTTCTTTGGAACGATCACCAGATGATACAATGATTAAAGAAAAAGCATTCTGGTTTCTTGCAAATGCATACGCCCATATTGACGACCTCCAAAATGCGAGAAATAATGCCTATGAAGTGTACAAAATGAACGGCATATTTCGTAAAGCGTCGTTTTTATTGCTCCAAAAATTAAATTATGATTTAGGTTCTTCCGATACTGAAACGTCTACTGATTAATCAGTTTGGGGATATGGCAATAGGCTCCAGCGTTTCTAGCATATGATTCATTAATAACTTATGAGTAGATATTTTTTTATCTGCTTTTAACCGCTCAATTTTTTCATATGCTCCTGTAGAGTTTAATTTCCACCTTTGTTGATTATCCATCAAATAAATACCCAATAAAAACTGAAGGTATTTTTTTAGTTCTGGTTTCTCAATTTCAATGATGGCTTCAACCCTGTGATCAAGATTTCGATGCATCCAATCAGCAGAACCTAATGCGTAAAGATGTTTGCCAGCATGGTTGAAATAAAAAATTCTGGAATGTTCCAAAAATCTACCAATAACAGAATAAACGCGAATATTTTCGCTCATTCCTTCTTTTCCTGGTATCAATTGGCACACTCCACGAACAATCAAATCTATAGGTACCCCAGCATTAGAAGCACTATATAATAATTCTATTATTACTGGATCTTCTAGACTATTCATTTTTGCTATAATACGCGACGGTCGACCTTGCTTTGCCTCTTCAGTTTCAAATTTTATATAGTCCTCCATCTGTTTCCGCATATGTTTTGGAGCTACCATCAATCTTTTAAAGGATTGATCTGGAGCATATCCAGTTAAAAGGTTAAACACATCGGTTACATCAGAAGCAATTACATCATCACAGGTAAAAAGCCCTAGATCTTCATAAAGTTGAGCTGTACCAGGGTGATAGTTTCCCGTTCCAATGTGGCAATATGTTTTCAAGCCGTCTTCTTCTTCTCGTACTACCATTGTAAGTTTAGTATGGATTTTAAGTCCGGGAATACCATAAGCCACATGAACGCCATAAGTGTCTAGTTGTTGGGCCCATTGAATATTTTGTTCTTCATCAAATCGGGCTTTGATTTCTACCAATACAGCAACCTGTTTTCCTGCTTCTGCGGCGCGCATTAAAGAATGCATCAACGGTGAATCTTTAGAGGTTCTATACAGAGTTTGTTTAATAGCAAGTACTTTTGGATCTGAGGAAGCTTCTTCAATAAACCGTTGGGTAGAAAGATCAAAACTATGGTATGGATGATGTACCATAAAATCATGTTCTCGAATCACATCAAACATACTTGGTGGGTCTTCATCAATTGGATGAGCTAATGCGGGGTGTAAAACGGGTGTCCAATGCGGATTTTTATAACGTGTAAATCCTTTTAAGCTTGCTATTTCAAATACACTTACTAAACCAATGGTACCTTCCATTTCGAATATGTCTTCTTTAGTAATGTGTAAATTTTTTATTAAGTATTGCTTGATGTGGGCAGGCATACTTTTTTCAAGCTCAAGGCGTACAATAGAGGCAAATTTACGTTCTCTTAACTCGTCTTCAATTATTTCTAGTAAATCGTCCGCTTCTTCTTCATTCCTCTCTAAAGAAGCATTTCGTGTCACCCGAAATAAATTAGACGAGAGAATATTCATACCAGGAAAAAAGGAATCCACCTTGTTTCTAATAATGTCCTCGATGGGTACTAAAACTATAGATTCATCCGATCTCTCTACTTCAACAAACCGTTTTCTATTTGAGGGGATTTTTATTCTTGCGAATAATTTTTCTGTATTATTTTTGAGTTGAAGCTCAACTGCTAGCGATAAACTATGATTTGAGATAAACGGAAAAGGGTGTGATTCATCTACAGCTAAAGGGGTAATGATCGGATAAATCTCTTTTTTGAAATATCGATCGCAAAATAGTTTTTGTTGCTCATCTAAATTATTGTACTGCTTTATTGAGATCCCAATTTCTTCTAAAGATGGAATCAAATGGTCGAAAAAACACTGCCTGTAATCCTCAATCATGGCTTTTACTACTCCCCGAATAGATTCTAATTGATCTGCAACCGACATCCCATCCACCGACAAAGATTTTACACCTGCATGTAACTGTCGTTTTAAGCCTCCAACCCGTTTTTGGAAATACTCATCTAAATTAGAACATACAATACCAATAAACTTGATACGCTCTAACAATGGATTTTTTTCATTCTTGGCTTCTGCTAATACACGCTCATTAAATTTTAGCCAGCTTAATTCATAATTCAAAAAGTAATCGCTACCAAAGATCGTTAAGTTGCTTTTGGTCTTGTCTTTATGCAGTCCTTTTTCCTTTAAAATTTCGTTTTTCTTTTTATTTTTTACCGCATCGTCTTGGTGCTTTTTTTGTTCTCCAATCAAATCGATGGACAGATTATCTGGTGAAAATGATGATTTTTCCATATAACGTTACTTAAACTTCTACAGGCAATTCGTGATAAAACTAAGTATAATCTTTAAAAGGTAAAGTAACCATCACAAACCACATATTCTGTGCAAAATCCGTTATTAAATCCATTGCAAAAAGAAGATGCTTTTGAACAATCCGTTCGCCCTTCAACGTTAACCGAATTTATTGGCCAACAGAAAGCGATCACAAATTTAGGTGTTTTTATAAAAGCGGCTAAACAACGAGGAGATGCCCTTGATCATGTTATTTTATCAGGACCTCCAGGCCTTGGTAAAACTACATTATCATATATAGTTGCCCAGGAAATGGGGGTTAATATTCGGCCTACAACTGGTCCCGTGCTTGAAAAACCGGGTGATCTTGCAGGAATGCTTACCAATCTTGAAGAAGGGGATGTACTTTTTATTGATGAAATCCATCGTCTAAATCCTGTAATCGAAGAGTATTTATACTCTGCGATGGAAGATTTTAAACTAGATATTGTAATCGATTCTGGACCTAATGCGCGGAGTATTCAAATTGATTTGAACCATTTTACATTGGTTGGGGCAACAACTAGAAAGGGCATGTTAACTGCTCCATTGAGAGCGCGTTTTGGCATTGATATTCGACTAGACTATTACGATGTAGAATTGCTGCAACGTATAGCCTTGCGATCGGCGCATATAATGAAATTTGGAATTGATGAGGCTGGTGCCCATGAAATTGCGAGTCGTAGCCGAGGTACCCCACGAATTGTAAATAAACTTCTTCGAAGAACGCGCGATTTTGCTCAAGTTGATGGACTCAATGCAATCAATCAAAAAGTGGCGGATAAAGCCCTGAATGCTCTTGATGTAGATTCTAATGGCTTGGATGATATGGATGTGCGAATGTTGCGCGCCATCATCGAAAATTATAGTGGTGGTCCGGTTGGTTTAAATACCCTTGGCGTTGCAGTAGGAGAAGACAAAGGCACCATCGAAGAAGTTTACGAACCTTATCTGATAAAAGAGGGATTCTTGCAACGAACTCCAAAAGGTCGGGTAGCCACAGCCAAAGCATATCAATATTTAGATATTAAAAAAACGGGCAAAGAGAACGATTTGTTTGGATGATACATTCAACAAAATTAAAAATCTGTGTTAATATTTCTCTACTTTTAGAAATGCGGAGTTTAATTTGTTTAGTGTATAAATAGCTTAATATTTAATGAGCTTTGCTACCTAATCAAAAATCTAACTGTATATAAGGCGTTTAAAAGATTTCGATTAAGCGCATATATTTAAGATATTCTCCTGGATTTTCTTGAATATTTAAAATGAGATTATTGAGGTTGTACGTGAGGCTGTCTACGTTATTATAAAGTGAAGGATCGTTAAGCATTAAACCAAGAGTACCTTCTCCTTTATCTATTTTACTAAGAATATTGTTAAGAGAATGTGTTGATTCTTGCAAACTTTTACTTAGTTTTTTTAGATCAGAACTGAAAGTTTCAAGATTGGAAACCAATAATTTTAGATCAGCTGAGGATGTATCAGAGAATGAACTAATGTTATGAAGGGTATTAGTTGTGGCTAAGATTAACGAATCTATTTCAGTTTTTCGTGAAGAAATTATTTCAGCAACTACCTCCCCAACCTCATTAAAATTATCTACGGCAGATACTATTTGGCTAGAAGTTCCTTCCTCAATTTCATTAATGCCGCGAATAAGTTTTTTTAATTCTGATAATGTTTCCTGAACAGTATCTGCAAGTGCAGTACCTTGATCCGAAAACGAGCTTAATATACCTACAGACTGTTTGCCCTTTATGGTTGAGCCCCATTCTAAAATTTCTGAATTTTTCGATCGTACAATCTGTATGGTGGTAGCACCAAGTACATCTGGGGCAGCGAGCATAGCAATTGATCCTACAGGGATAGATATAGGTTCTGTAATACTCAATTCAACAAATACACTATCCTCATCCATTAAATACAGCATATCTCTTACACTCCCCACTTTAAACCCATTCATGGTTACTGTATTTCCTTTTCTTAGACCATCAACATTGTTGAACTTGGTGTTCAATAAGTTAACATTAGAAAGTAGTGGTTCATCGTTCATGAATCGAAATCCAAAAAATGAAACTACTAATGCCGTAATTACTACGATCCCAATTTTTAATTCATTACTTAATATCATGTATTTGATAATATTTTGATGCTATAAAATAGTTAAATCTTGTATTCACTTGCTTTAATAAAATCAACTAAAGGTGGGTGGGTACTTGTTTTCATTTCTGCTAAGGGACCATGCCAACTTAATTTTTGTTCATCTATAAACGCTACTTTTTGTGCAATGCGTAATACGCTATGCATATCATGAGTTATAACAATTGATGTAATATCCAATGAACTCGCCATTTGTAAGATTAATTCATTAATCTCGTCCGAAGTTTTAGGATCAAGTCCTGAGGTAGGTTCATCGTACAATAAATACTGAGGTTTCAATATTATTGCTCTAGCTAATCCAACACGTTTTCTCATTCCTCCTGATAGTGCTGAAGTAGGTTTAGGGCCTGCTGATGCGAGATTAACCATTTCAAGAGCTTTATACACATTATATTCAATCTCTTGCTCACTTTGATTAGTAAAATATCTTAATGGAAAAGCTACATTTTCGTAAGTATTAATAGAATCAAATAATGCCCCACCCTGAAAAAGTATACCGAATTTTTGGCGGGTTTTTCGAAGTTCTGAATAAGAAAG
>JAYPYN010000002.1:23439-26944 GCA_038154605.1 Balneolaceae bacterium | reverse complement strand
ATAAATATTCACCATCAAATAAAATATCACCGGAATCAGGATAAAGCAGTGCGTTTAGATGTTTCAATAAAACTGATTTCCCACTGCCTGATTTTCCAATGATTGCAATAGTCTCATTATCCTCAATATTGAATGTAACATTCTCCCAAATTAAGTGGTCGCTAAAGCTTTTTTTAAGATTTCTTATTTCGATCATATTACAATAGAATGGCTGCTAGGAAAAAATCTGCAAGTAAGATATAGATACAACTTATCACATTTGATTGAGTAGTGGCTTTTCCGACACCTTCAGCACCTCCAAAGGCAAAGTATCCTTTAAAACTTGAAATAGAGGTAATCACAAATCCAAATACTACAGATTTAACTATTCCAAAAACTACATCTTCTGCGAAAAAATATTCTCGTGCACCTTGTATAAAATCGGCAGGAGCAAGAATACCGGCAAATGAACCTGCGGTTATTCCACCAATTATACCTGTTGTGCCCGCAGTTGCATAAAGTACAGGAAACATACAAATACCAGCTAAAATTCTAGGTACAACCAAAAATGTAACAGAGTTAAAGCCCATTGATTCAAGTGCATCTATTTGTTCGCTTACACGCATTGTTCCCAGTTCAGTAGATATTCTTGCTCCTACTTTTCCAGCTAATACTAGCGCCCCAATTACTGCGGCTAGCTCTATTAGAATAGACTGTCCTACAATGGATCCAACAATAGTTTCAGATAACAAATCTGTATCTAATTGATATGCTGTTTGTAGAGTTAATACTGCCCCTGTGAAAGTTCCGGTAAGCATAATGATAGGGATTGATTCATATCCAGTTTTCACAAATTCTGAAAATAAATTTTGCCTATAGGTACTAAATTCCGTTATAGAGCGTAACGCTTGATATAATAGAAGACAATATTGTCCAAATTGTCTTAGTGCTTCCATTGAATTATTTGGTTCATATCTATTATTAGATACATGGTTCTTACTTACTCAATTCTTATATTACAAAACATTTACACGAATTGTGATACCAGAAATGAGGATTTTTAATTCCTTTTTTATAATTATTCTGATCAATATAGCTAATAGTTCTTGGATAGCTGCTCAAACGGAGTATGATAAAATTTTCCGTTTTCTTGAAATGCCCTCTTCTGCACAAGCATCGGCATTAGGAGGTAACCACGTTGCTATTTTTAGAGGTAATTCTTCATTAATGCATATAAATCCAGCGTATTTGGATGAAGCATCTCAAAAAAAAATTTCAGCCTCATTTATAAATTATTTAGGTGATACTCGCTACGGTTATACTAATTACGCACTTAATTTTTCGAGTGTTGGTTCAGTTGGATTTGGTTTAAGATTTCTAAGCTACGGGGATTTAACCAAATATGATGATAAAGGTAATGATTTAGGGAAAATTTCAGCGACTGATCTTGCTTTAAATAGCACTATTTCAACACAACTTTCAAATAAAATGCGTGCAGCTGCGGGTGTTGATTATGTTTATTCATCATATGCAGGTTACGTATCTTCTGCAATTGTTGGAAGTGCAGGGCTCTATTATTTAGATGTTGATGCCCGCTTTAGTGCTGGAATTTCTATAAGAAATGTTGGTGATCAAATTGTTTCATTTAATAATACTAATGAATCGATTCCCTTAGATATTTCAATAGGTATTTCAAAAAAACCACAAAATTTTCCTTTTCAACTCTCAGTAACATTTAGGCAACTAAATAACTGGAACCTTAAAGTACAAGGGGAGGAAAATACTCCTGATTTTGTAAATCAATTATTGAGACATATAATCTTAGGCGGCGAAGCGTCGCTAAGTAAAACTCTTACTTTTCGGATTGGTTATAACAGATGGTTACACGATCAAGCAAGAACAAAAGAAAATTTTGATTTTGCGGGTACAAGTATAGGTGTTGGAATTAAATTAAAAAAACTTGATATCGATATTAGCAGAAGCTCTTTGAGTGAAATTGGTGGAATTGTACAATTTAGTTTAAGAATGAAAACATACTAATTTGCTAATACATGTAGTTGGGGTATAACTGATGGGGCAAAAAAAGCATCTTTTATACTTATTTTTACTCCTTTTCTAACACAAACTTAGATACGTTATTACATTACTTTATTTAGATTAGAGATACTTTAAAAATATTTTTAAAATATGGTATTTATGCTATTTAAACGATGATACATTGGTTATTTTGTAAAAAAAGAAATTAACAATTACTACCTTAGCTGTACGTAATTGTATATGTATTTTTAGATTCCAGAAATGAATAAGTAAAAAATTAATTCAATGATTCGATATATCACCGCAGGTGAATCTCACGGCCCCGGTTTAACTGGTATAGTGGAAGGCGTTCCTTCTGGTCTCTCCATACAAGAAGATGATATCTCTATACATCTAGCCCGCAGACAACAAGGATATGGAAGAGGAGGGAGAATGGCTTGGGAAAAAGATCAAGCCATTATAAGTTCTGGTGTTCGTTTTGGCAAAACTATGGCTGGACCAATTGCTATGTTTATGAAAAATAGAGCTTTTGAAAAAGATAAAGCCAACTGGCAAGTAGTTATGAATAAAGTATCTGAAGCGGAGGGGATTGAAAAAATTACTCTACCACGTCCTGGTCATGCCGATCTTGTTGGAGCCCAAAAATATAGATTTGATGATATTCGCCCTGTTATAGAACGTTCAAGTGCAAGAGAAACTGGAATGCGTGTAGCTTGTTGCTCTGTGGCTCGTATCTTCCTAAAACATTTTGGAATTGAAATAGGCGGACATGTAATTCGAATTGGCGCCGCGGGTTATACTTCTTGGGATAATGCCAGAGCACAAACAGATTATCTATTTTCTGATGGGGCTGAAGCCATTTACAAAAAAGCTGATCAATCTGAAGTACGCTGTTTGGATGAAACATTGTCTAACGCCATGGTTGATGAAATCAAAAAATACAGAAAGGCAGGATCTTCCCTTGGTGGTGTATATGAAATCATCATTACTGGGGTACCTGTAGGATTAGGAAGCTATACGCACTGGGACAAAAAACTAGATGGTAAAATAGCGCAGGCGATACTTGGTACTCAAGCAATGAAAGGGGTTGAAATTGGTCTTGGTTTCGAATCAGGTGCACGCCCAGGTCATGAAGTACATGACGAAATTACACATAATGGTACTTTATTTACTCGAGCATCAAATAAAGCTGGAGGCATTGAAGGCGGTATGTCTACAGGTCAACCAATAATTATACGTGGTGCTATGAAACCCATACCCACTATGTTAAATCCACTGGGTACAGTAGATATGCATACTTTAGAACCTCAGCAAACGCGATATGAAAGATCTGATGTATGTGCATTACCAAGAGCAGTTGTTGTTGCTGAAAGTGTTGTAGCTCCCGTAATTGCGAACGCTTTCCTAGAAAAATTTGGGGGAGATTCTATCTCTGAGATTGAAGAACGATATCACGCATTTAGTAACGCATGACTAAAAGCTCAAATAT
>JAYPYN010000002.1:9106-23429 GCA_038154605.1 Balneolaceae bacterium | reverse complement strand
CCTAAAGATTCATTTTCTAAATTTGCATTAGCTTTAGAATTATTAAACATTAATAGAAGAAATGAAGCCATTTTACTCTTTGAGGATATTCTGATCAATGATCCTAATTACATTGGAGTATACTATCATCTTGGTGAACAGTATTTTATTAATGAAGAGAACAAAAAAGCAGTAGATACCTATATAAAAGGTATTGAAATAGCCACATCATTAAACAATGTCCACGCTAAGTCGGAGTTATCCACGGCATTATTAGTGGTACAATCACACATAGAAAGTTAATTATGAAAAAGTATTTTGGGTTACTTGTATTTTTTTTAGCTATTTCGTCGGCTATATCCGCACAAAATAAACTCACTCATCTTGTTTCGAAGGGAGAAACACTCTACTCTATTTCTCGCACCCTTGATGTAACCGTTGAAGAATTAAAGGCGTGGAATAATTTAGAAAACAATGTTCTATCTATTGGGCAAAAAATATTTTATTACAAAATGGATGAATTATCCATTAAGGTTATTTCTCCTAAAGATGAAGGTTTGTCCTTGATTTCAATTTCAACTCCACAAAATAACGAATACTATATCGTTAAATCAGGAGACAATCTTACTAGTATATCTAGAAAACATAGCATGACACTCGCAGAAATACGTGAACTTAATAATCTTTCAAGCGACTTTCTAAGAGTTGGGCAACAATTAACTGTTAGAAAAATAAAAGATAGTGTAGGACCGTCCGCTCTAGAATATTTTAACGATAATACTCCACAAGGAAATTTTGTTATTTATACTGTACAACCAAACGAGACCGCCAAAGAGCTTCTAAATAGATTTAAAATGTCAAGTTCTGAATTACAACAACTTAACCCAGAAATTAACATCCATACATTAAAGGCCAAACAACGAATAACCGTACTATTACCTTCAACGGGTGAATTTAAAAACCCCTATTTACTTGACTCAGCTTTACAAGATTTAGGATTATTCAATGCAATAGCGTACAATTTGGAGGACATAGGTAAAACAACTACCAGTGGAGAGTTATATAATCCAAATAAATTAACTGCTGCACATTCCAATATTGCAATAGGGAGCATACTTTTTATTGAAAATCCTGAGAACGGTAATGGAATTTATGTTCGTATTAACGATCGTATTATTGAATCTGGGCTTAAACTTTCTAATTCTGCATTTAATGCATTGAATTTTAGTTATTTAAACAATTCCAAAGTCAAGATTTATTCCGAGATTTAGTGTGGATTCAATTAAACAATATTTTTCTGCTACTAGAACACTTTTATTTAGTTTTATCTTTTCATTACCTCTTTTTTTCTTTTATGAGGTTTTAATTATAGCTTCTCAACCAGATACAGAACAGCTAGTTCGCATTAGTATAGATGTATGGATCAAAACACTTTTCATTTTTTTAGGTGTAGATGCTGTTTCTTTTTCTTTTGTTCTCATAATAGTGGCTGGAATCATAATCTTAACAATCAAGAGACACCAACTAAAACTATTAAATTTTAGATATTTTCCAGCACTAATTCTCGAAAGCCTAGTGTTGGCTGTTGTGGTTGCATTTATTTCAAGTTCATTAACTAATTTGCTGGTAAATATTTCAACAATAAACCCTATCGATCAGTTAACTTATCTACAAAAACTTGCCCTTTCACTTGGGGCTGGTTTATACGAAGAATTTTTTTTTAGAGTTGTATTAGTTTCTTTGTTCTCTTACTTACTACAAAAAATAGTAAAGAAAAAAAACACCTCTATTTTTATATCAATTATTTTGTCTGCAATGTTATTTAGTGCGGTACATTATATTGGTTCACTAGGTGATTTTTTTACATTAAATTCTTTCTTATTTCGATTTATATTTGGCTTAATTTTGAACATCATTTATGTGACAAGAGGTTTTGGTGTTGCGGCATGGACTCACGCTCTATATGACGTGTTGGTA
Organism: Balneolaceae bacterium; assembly: GCA_038154605.1. Classification (GTDB taxonomy): domain Bacteria; phylum Bacteroidota; class Rhodothermia; order Balneolales; family Balneolaceae; genus HXMU1420-13. The sequence continues at coordinate 21,473 of JAYPYN010000002.1, read as the reverse complement.
ATTACTTTTTTATAATTTTAAAAGTATAATATTTCTTAAGTATTTCGATCTTTGTTGAATACAATGCTTTAAACCCTATTTTTAGCATAAAAAAATCTCTATGTTATTTTTAGGCAAGAGGTTACATAAGTGCGAAAAATTGTCGTAATTACTAAGTACTAAATTCGAGGTACACATTGACCACTAGCGTTAATAAAAAACAAACAGCTTTCAATGATGAGATTATTCCTCACCTAGATTCGCTGTATAACTTTGCACTCCGCTTAACCACCGATCAAAGCGATGCGGAAGACTTAGTACAAGATACTATTGTTAAAGCATTTCGTTTTTTTGATAGTTATGAAAAAGGAACAAATGCTAAAGCCTGGCTCTTTCGTATCTTAAAGAATTCGTTCATAAACAACTATCGTAAAAATCTTAAGAAACCGCAAAGTGTAGATTACGATGAGGTTTCCTCTTACTACGAAACCATACGAGCTGAACGAACCGATACTACTGATCTTGAAAGTTTAATGTTCCGTAATTTAATGGATGATAACTTTTCAAAAGCACTTTCTAAATTACCCGAAGATTTTCGTACCGTAGTTCTTTTATGTGACGTTGATGGATTTACTTATGAAGAAATCTCAAATATGTTAGATGTACCAATAGGAACCATTAGGTCTAGATTACATCGGGGTAGAAATTTACTTAAAACCGAATTATATGAATATGCAAAAAAACGCGGATTTACGGACGACTAATTGATAACTTCGGAAGAAGTATTCTCATAGTGGTTCCTTCTCCAAGGGCTGTTTTTTCAACAAAAACTTGTCCTTTATGATAGTCATCGATTATTCGTTTAGTTAAACTTAGACCCAAGCCCCACCCCCTTTTTTTTGTACTGAAACCTGGACGAAATATATTTTTAGTATTTTTTGATTCTATCCCACTACCAGAATCTACTATGTCAATCACTATTTCATGTTCATTCTCTGTCGAATAAATTCCAATAGTTGAATTCGATTTCGAATACTTTAGAGAATCCATAGCATTCTTTACCAGATTTTCTACTGCCCATTGAAACAATTCTGGATTAACTTCTACTTTGCCAATCGCATTAAGAGATTTATCTACTCTTACTGCTTTTCCAAGTTGCGGTAATCTCCTCTCCAGATAGAAAATAACATCATCTAAAATAGGTTTAATATCCATAGGTGTTAATTCTGGAGCAGATCCTATTTTCCCAAATCGCTCGGCAACTCCTTTAAGACGAATCACATCATTTTCGATCTCCTGAATCAATTTGTTTGCAGATTCATCATCACTAAAATCATCTTTAAATAGTGCAATCCAACCAAATAAACTGGATATAGGGGTCCCAAGTTGATGTGCCGCTTCTTTTGCCATTCCAACCCACAAATTGGATTGTTCTGTATATTTTAAGCCTCTAAATGTGGTGTACCCAATACCAAGTAATAGAGCTAGTATACCCATCTGAAAATAAGGAAAGTATCGTAATAAGCGTACTGTAGCGCTTTCGCCATAGTAAATAAACTGTGAAATTTTTTTACTCTCATCTCCAATAATAATTTCTATGGCAGGATTTGTTGCTTTTAAAGATTGCACCAAAGAATTTCTTTTTTCAGGAGTATCGATGTATACTAAGTCAACATTCTTAAATCCATATTCAATTACAGTCTCTGATACACCTGCGGTATTTGTTCTAATAAAAGTATATTCAAGTGGATTATCATTTTCATCAACTACTACCGCAGGGATTTCAAAATTTCTAGATTCATCTAATATTAATTCTTCTGTAACAAAATCACGCGAACTTCTATTATTTTCAATCTCGGTTACTTTATTAATTAAACTATCTGGTATGGAGCTTAGTTTAGCTAAATCTGAATTTAAGCTTGCTAATAGATTACTCATATGTTGATGGCTTGGTAGTGCATTATACTCTATAGCTTTAGCCCACAATTCTACATTGATTCGTTCTTTATCTAAAATTTTGCTCACCAAAAAATTATTATAAACCAATGAAGCAATTCCAAGTAGTAGAAGAAACAGTACAAGAGTTATTTTGATCCAATTAGTTCGAGAAAATAAATTCATTTATTGTTTGAATATTGCTAGGATGAAATAATGGTAAAATAAAAAAACCCCTAATCAATTAAGATAAGGGGTTATAAATTGTTAGCCAGTTGCTTTTTGCTTTTCGTAAACGGGTGGGGCCTTTTTATCTATAGTGTCTTTAGTGATAATACAGCGTGCTACATTTTTCATGGAAGGTAGCGTAAACATAATATCAAGCATTGCTGTTTCCATTATAGATCTTAAACCGCGTGCGCCTGTTTTACGAGCTTTTGCTTTTTTTACAATTGCGATTAATGCTTCATCTTCAAACTCAAGGTTAACATTCTCCATTTTAAAGAGTTTTTTATACTGCTTCATTATCGCATTCTTTGTGGTTTGGATAATATCTAACATAGCCTCATCAGATAATTCGTGTAATCCACATATAACGGGCAACCTTCCGATTAATTCAGGAATCAATCCAAACCGTTGCAAATCTTCTGGCTCAATGTGAGTAAAGATTTCGGGGTCATCCTTGTCAAATTTTACTTGTTCCAAGCTATGAAAACCCATTGCGCTTGTGGATAGACGTCGAGAAATAATCTCTTCCAAACCTGCAAATGCACCACCACAAATAAATAAAATGTTAGCCGTATCAAGTTGGATAAAACTTTGTTCGGGATGTTTTCTACCACCTTTAGGTGGTATGTTTGCGACTGTTCCTTCAAGAATTTTTAATAATGCTTGTTGTACCCCTTCTCCACTAACATCTCGTGTAATGGATGGATTGTCACTTTTTCGAGCCACTTTATCCACTTCATCGATATATACAATACCACGCTTAGCGCGCTCTACATCATAATCAGCAGCTTGTAGAAGATTACTAAGTATGCTTTCTACATCTTCACCCACATATCCAGCTTCTGTTAATACGGTTGCATCAGCAATTGTAAATGGTACATCAATTACTTTGGCTAGCGTTCGTGCTAGAAGTGTTTTACCAGATCCTGTTGGGCCAAGAAGGGCAATATTACTCTTCTCAATCACAGTATCATCCAATTCTACACTATCGCTGCTAATGCGTTTATAATGATTATAAACAGCGACGGAAAGAATTTTTTTCGCGTTTTCTTGCCCAATTACATATTCATCGAGTTTTGCTTTTATCTCGACGGGTTTAAGCATTGGTTTATAACTTTTTTCCCTTCTTCTAGCAAGAGATGCTAAATCACTTTTAATAATACTAGACGCATCTTCTACGCATCTATCGCATACATAAACCCCAGGACCAGCCACCATGCTGTTAACTTCAAGGCTAGATCTCCCACAAAAACTGCAATTTACAATATCGTTATCTTTTTTCTTTTTGCTCATGGCTATAAAAATAGTGTGATTTAAGTATCGGCACGACTTATCACATTGTCAACTAATCCATAATTTTTTGCTTCATCGGCCGACATCCAATTATTTCGATCAGAATCTCGGATGATATCATCCAATGATTTACCTGCATGGTCACCAATAATTTGACTCAATTCTTTCTTTATTCGGATGATTTCTTGGGCTTCAATCTCTATATCGCTCGCTTGACCTTGAACACCACCAAGGGGTTGATGAATCATAACTCGGGCATGGGGCAAGCAACTTCGTTTGCCAGCTGTTCCAGCAGTTAGTAATACAGCACCCATACTCGCAGCCATACCCATGCATGTAGTTGCTACATCGCACTTAATGTGTTGCATAGTGTCGTAAATGGCTAAACCGGCAGATACTACTCCACCAGGGCTGTTTATATACAGATTAATATCTTTTTCAGGATCTTCAGACTCAAGGAATAACAATTGTGCAACTATAGAGCTTGCAACCACATCATTAATTGGGCTACCTAATATGATAATCCGATCTTTTAATAATCGAGAATAGATATCATAGGCTCTCTCTCCTCTACTTGTTGTTTCAATAACCATGGGGGTTAAAGCAGTGTCTGTGATAGGACTGCTTGAGTAAATAGGTTGCTCAAAAATGGGTTGCTTAATCATGGTGCTTTATAATTTATTTCTTGGCTTTTGAATTTTTTTCTTGCTCTTTCTTATAGGCATCTTTGCCTAGTTCTTTAATTTTTACCTCATCTTGTAGCTTATCAAATACTTTGTTTTCTCTAATACTGCTTCTTAAAGATTCAAGCATTCCAGGATTTTGAGCGTAATAACCTTTCAATTGTTCGGTAGTTGCGCCAAAACGTGCTGCTTCGAGTGCGAGGAACTCATCTATATCTTCGGGTTTTATTTCGATATCTTCAAATTTTTCTTGCAGATTTTGACTAATAAAATACCATTTAGCTTCTCTTGTTGCTTGTTCGGTCATTTCTGCTCTATAATTGGCTTCATCGAAGGTTTCTGGAACCTTTCCACCCATTTGTTGAGACAGTTGATTCACATATCCAGTTTTAACTTGTTCAACAAAAGCTTCGGGAACTTCGAATGAATGTGCGTCAACCATTGCCGTAACTATTCCACTGCGAAACATATCATTGGCGCTTTGATCGTAATATTCTTGTATTTTGCTTTTCAAGTAGCTTCTAAATTCGTCTTCATTTGAAGCTTCATTGTTACTATTTTTTTTGATAAACTCCTCGTTCATCTCAGCTAAATGAAGTTTCAACACTTTGTTAACCGTTACTCGGAAATGATCTTTTTCACCATCTTCCTCTAATTTCATATCCACCACATCACCGAGCTTTTTTCCTTTAAGTGCTTTAAGGAAATCTTTTGCTCCATCTTGGCGCATATCTATAGTTTGATCTTTATCGGCTTCCGAATCGACAATATTACCTGCATCATCTAAAGAAACAACATCAGCAATAACTTTAGAATTTTTATCGATCTTGGTTTCTACTTCTTCCCAATTTCCATCTCTTTCTAAGCTACGATCAATTTCTTCTTGAACTTCCTTATCTGTTACATCATGAACCATTTTCGAAACTCGAACTTTTGAAACGTCGGTTAATTCAAACTCTGGTTTAGCTCCAATTTTAAAGACTACTTCTAACTCATCGTTTTCCCACTGGAAATCCAACATTTGAGCTTCTCCAACTGGGTTGTGTTCTTCAACCACATCTTTTTCAAACACCTCTTGTACGTATTTATTGATCTCTTCGATCTCAATATCATTACCAAAACGCTTTTTTACAATTCCTAAGGGTACACGTCCAGGTCTAAAGCCAGGCATACTTATTTGCCCTTGATATTTCTTAAACGCTTTATCAAATTTTGGCTGAAGATCTTCTCGGGTTGCATTTATTGTTACTTCTTTATCTACGGAAGTAAGGTCTTTTACAGAAATATTCACGTATTCTCCGCTTTTAATATTATTTCAATGGTTGATTTACAACATGTTAGGTAGGATAGTACGAGAGGGGGGACTCGAACCCCCACGCCGGTTAAAGCACTAGATCCTAAATCTAGCGTGTCTACCAATTCCACCACTCTCGCAAAAAATTTATAGCTTGAAAAGATAAGCCGATTGCAAAATAAAATCCACTATTAACACAGCCAAAAAATCGAGATATTTCAATAGTAGCAAGGCTGTTTCCTAATTGATAAAGAAAAATTTCATGTCTAATTCTTTACGCATTATCTACATTACAACATCAAACAAAGATGAGGCTAAAAGAATTGGAAAAGAACTCATCATCAATAAGCTGGCTGCGTGTGTTAACATTATTGAAAATATGGAATCTATGTATCTTTGGAATAATGAAATGGTAACAGATTCTGAGACTATTATTTTGGCGAAAACACATAGTGATAAGGTAAAAAAATTATCCGATATGGTAATTGAACTACATTCGTACGATTGTCCTTGCATCATTTCGCTACCCATAATTGAAGATGAAGGCAACGAAAATTATCTGCGTTGGATAAATAACACTCTAACTTTTGAGTAAAAAAACTAAGGCAGCAACTCTAATATTATAAAACGTATAAAGTCTACTTTTTTCTTCTTTATAACTCTCTTTTTTATCGCCAATACAAGCCATGCGCAGTAGGTTGCTGGTCTTCAAGCCCTCCTTTTGGAGGTACATTTTCTATTATAGACATTAATGGTACTCCATTTAATTTGAAAAAACCCTAAATCAAGTTACTATAATTTTTCTGGTAGTTTTATTTAATCTTTACCAATTCTTTTTCTTAACATCATTTCTGCTTCATATTCCTTTCCTTCGCGAAATAGCCGAAGAACCATCGTATCTCCCTCTTCGAATTCTCGCATCAGCGCACGAGCATGCATTTCACTAGACACTCGTTCGTTTCCAATTTTAGTTATAATGTCGCCAGGTAAAACTCCACTTTCGTAGGCTGGTCCATCTTTATTTACACTTGTTACAAAAAGCCCGGCCACAGGTGGTAGCCCATATTTATATACTAACTGGTTAGTCATTTGAGTGTATTCCATTCCAGGATCAAAATCGAGTGTAACTTCACCAGAATCTTTCAGCTGGCCAATAATTTTTTGAACTCGATCACTGGGAATGGCAAATCCTAATCCCACAAAACCACTGCTCGTTCCACCAGTAAAAATAAAGGTGTTTACACCAATTACATTTCCTTCGCTATTTAGGAGTGGCCCCCCAGAATTCCCTCTGTTGATAGCCGCATCGGTTTGTATCATATCCATATACACTCTCGGCTCCTTTGGATCTGGGCGAAAATCTCTGTTTGTACCACTTACTACACCAACCGTTACTGTTGGTTGTCCATCCGCAAAAAGGCCGAACGGATTTCCCATAGCAATAGCCCATTCGCCAACCATCACCGCATCAGAATTTGCAAATTTCACAAAGGGAAAGTCGTCTTTTTTACTTTTGATTTTTAGCAGGGCCAAATCTGCAAACTCATCGGCTCCTAACAATTCCGCTTCATACTCTTCTCCGTTCGTTAAGGTAACAACAATTGTTTTTGCTTGTTTACTTGCAACATGTTCGTTGGTAACAATGAGTCCATCTGCAGAAATTATGAACCCAGAACCCATACTTTGCACTTCTTTCTGGATGGGGCGTTCAAAAAATCGAAAGAAAAAGGAATCAAAATCTCGTGTATATCCTCGTTGTAATTCTGTAACCGTTATACTAACTATTGCAGGTTCTGCTTTATCTACCGCACGTGTAATCGCATTACTTCTACTAAGCGCTATTTGTTGGGCATTATTTTCAGATAGCTGTTTTGTTTCTGTAATGGTAAAAGGTTCATTATTAGTAGTCTCTGTATCTACGCTAATGGGTATTGTGGTTTGTTGTGTTGGTCTATCACAACTAAGTAATAGGATAAGTAGTAAAAATATACTTGTTGGTAATGTTTTCATCTTCTAGTTATTCAATTGTTTTTTGCCTAAGGCAATAACGTCTTTTATTGCTTTTTCAAGAGGTCCTTTATGCCATGCTCCAGCGGCTTTTTTATGGCCCCCACCATTAAAGTGGCGTGCCCATTCATTCACATCTACATCACTTCTTGAGCGAAGACTAATTTTAATTCTATCGTCATCTTCGCGAAATAAAATACATGCTTTTACCCCAGAAATACTTAAGGGATAACTCACGAACCCTTCCGTATCCTCTTTTTTGGTATTGGTGCATTCGAACATCGACCTAGTTACGCAAATACTTGCAATTTGTTGTTTGGCGTGTAGGGTTAACGTTTCTAAAGCGTTGCTTAATAATTGTAACTGATTCAATGTTTTTGTTGAATACACTTTTTCAACTACGGCGTTGGGTTTGAAATTCCCACGTTCAAGGAGTTCTGCCCCAGCTCTTAGCGTATTTGGAGTAACACTATCAAATTGAAAAGATCCTGTATCTGTTACCATACCAACGTACATCGCTTTTGCGGCAGATTCATCAATTTGGGTAGCGTCGTGTTCTTTGTACAGCTCATAAATTAGTTCTGCCGTAGATGAGTAGTTTGGTTGTGAGATTTCAACTTCAAAAATATGCTCTGGTTGTGGATGATGATCAATCATATAAATAGGTTTTTGAAGCTCTATAATAGATTCAGCTATAGCTCCAAAACGATGAAGTGCATTTCCATCCAATACTACAAAGGCATCATATTTCGATAGTACTTCTTTGGTTGGTTTTTGAATTGTAAAAATATCTGCCAACCAAGCAAGATTTTCAGCAATGTCGTCTTCGTTAAACGCCGACGCCTTGATCCCATTTTTTTTTAACCACAAACAAAAAGCTACCTGCGATCCAAGGCAATCGCCATCTGGCCGAAGGTGCGAAAACACGCCAATATTCGTGTGTTGCTTAATTTTTTTAATGAATTCTTTATACATAAAACTCTTTTGTGCTAAAAATACTTAACTACTAACCAAATCCATTATCTTTTAGGTCAAAAAAATAAAATAAAAATGCGTGCACTCATCGTATGCGGTGGAACACCCCCAACTAAACAATTATTTGAATCTGAAGTTAAGAATGCCCAATTAGCCATTGGCGCTGATAGTGGGGGCTATGTTTTTCTTGGATTCAAACATTTACCAGATGTTGTTATTGGAGACTTAGATAGTTTTAAATATACCAACCATGAGGGGGTAAATGTTATTCATAATCCTGACCAAGACACCAACGATTTAGAAAAAGCTCTAGATTATGCCTTCCAAAAAGGTGCTCAACATTGTATAGTGCTTGGTGCTTTAGGGAAAAGATTTGATCATACCATCAAAAACATATCGGTGCTACAGCAATTCCAATCAAAATTTGAATCTATTATCTTTCGGGATGATTACGGGGATTTATTTTTGACTACATCCCCGTTTAAAGCACATTATGATGTTGGCACTGTAATTTCCTTCTTTCCTGTTGGCAATGCCGTTAATGGCTTTTCCTCAAAAGGTGTAAAATATCCCTTATCTAATTCAGCTCTTGTAATGGGCGTTCAAGATGGCACATCAAATGAGATTATTTCAAGCGAGGCTGAAGTTGTATTTGATGGCGGATTCCTCGGTGTTTTTGTGGGAACAGGATAAAAAATCAAAAAACAAAAACGAAACTGATATTCTTGGTCGAATTTGAGGCGCTGTTTTCCTATTCTTCCACAAACACTGATTAATCTTAATGGGTACATATGCATCATTTACACCGCGAAAAACTCTTTTCTTTATTCGATGACAATCAACATGGGGTTGTTTACATCCAGGGCGCAGAAACCATGTATAGGTATGGAACCGACTATGAATTCCCTTTCCGACAGGAATCGAATTTTTGGTATTTAACGGGGGCTAATGAGGCGGATTGTTCACTTATTCTAGATTTAAAAAAAGAGGAATATCACTTATTTGTACCAAAACGAGATGCTCAATATGCAGTGTGGCATGGCTATGTAAAGTCAAAAGAGCAATATCAAGAAGACTATAAACCCGATCGTTTACATTATTCAAATGATATTCTCTCTGTTCTTAAGAAACTGAGTCCAGAAATGGTGTACTGCCTCAATGAAGAACAGGCAGAATTTATCGAGGATTTAAATCGTGGCTTTAAGGTAGATTCCGACACTTTAAAAGATGCATTAACCTACTGCCGAGTAATTAAAACAGAGTGGGAGATTGAGCAAATGCGAAAAGCATGTAGGGTAAATAATGCGGCGTATGTTGCGTGTATGAAAGCCATAAAACCCGGCATGATGGAATATGAAGTGAAAGCGGTATTTAACGAAATTCAACTTAAACACGGATTATTACAAGATGCCTACAATGGTATTTTTGCTTCTGGCGTAAATGGATCCATCTTACATTATGTAGAAAATAACAGTAAAATAGCGGATGGAGATTTATTTCTTATGGATGCGGGTTTTGAATGTAATGGGTATGCCTCTGATTATACCAGAACATTCCCCGCCAATGGTACATTTTCCAAGATACAAGCAGATATTTATCAATGCGTTTTAAATGCACATCGCGAAGTTATCGAATCCATTCGACCAGGAGTAAAGATGGAAGATCTCCACTTGATGGCAGCGCGCATTATGATGGGTGGACTAAAACATCTCGGCATCGTAAAAGGTGAAATTGACGATATCATGGAAAAAAATATCTTTGCTCTTTTCTTCCCTCATGGCTTAGGACATTTTTTAGGATTAGACACTCACGATGTCGGTGGCTACCCCAAGGGCGTTGAACGCATCGATCGACCAGGTATTAAATTCTTACGAACCAGAAGAGAACTACAACCTGGCATGGTGATTACTATTGAACCAGGCATATATTTTGTACCGGCTGTGTTAAAACCTGCAATGGAAGATCCAGAAAAAGCTGAGTTTTTGGATATTGAAAAAGTTAAATCCTTACTCAATTTTGGTGGAATTCGCATCGAGGATGATATTTTGGTCACCGAGTCAGGTTATGAAAACCTAACCAATGTACCTAAAGAAATAGCTGAGATTGAAGCGTTGATGAATGCTAATTAGCAGGCACAGTAAGAGTGCTTTCATCCATTTTTGTTATAAGCAAATCACTCTCTAGAAGTGCTCTAATTCCCATCACATATTCACAGTAATTGGAAAAATAATCCCGTGGTGTTTTATTATTTATCCATGTTAAGGTATCGCCTAGTTGAAATTCACTTTCTAAGTGTGTGCGAGTTACCACCCATAACGAATCGTTTAAAACACCAGGAATAAATTGATAGCCTAGAGGGATTTTTACTTCAGAAACGGGAGCCAACGAAATTTCTTTTTGTTTGTAATCGATGAATACATCAAAATGCTCAAGAAATTCATTTCCCAAAAGAGCCTTTCCAATCGACGAAAATTCTACGGGTACTGTGGTGGTAAATCCATCGAATGATACCTCTAGTTGTTTTATTATAAGAGTATCGGTGTTGGTGCCATAAATTCCCGTTGTTGATTTATCGATAAGAATTTGCTCTTCTTCCGATTCAAATTCTTGCGCAAATTCTGTGGGCAAAATCAACCCCCCGTTAAAACCTAAATCAAAAAGTATGCCTTCAATCATTGTATTTTCTATACTAAGATTTATGGTTGGTACTCCCGAAAAAACTGGCTGTGTAAAAGGTAGGCGAGCAACCCCTTCTTGTAGTTCAAAGGGTGTATCAGAAAATGTTAACTCTGTATTGTGGAAGTCGATTTTCCAATGTGCTAATTGGATAAGATTAGCTCCTATAATGCCATCATCAGCGATACAATAGCTCGCAGAAGTGGGGGCATATTCTAATTTACCAGCACCAATTTTTCTAAAAAGTACATCCCCAAGTTGAAGGGAATCCAAACGAGTTACTTCAATATTCCTAGATAGACCTGCTGCGGTTGAATTCTCCTTCGTGGCAAAAGTTTGAAGTTGAAGAGAATCGGCTACTGTTTTTTCAATTTTACTGTTGAAAGCGCCAGTATCAAAAATAAATTGTCTTGGAATAGAATCTGCATTTAGTGTGGCTTCAACCACAATTAACCCTTTTATGTATTCAAAAGGTATTGTGTGTTCATAGTTTTTATCTGCTACCGACCCATTGGTTAAAAGCCGTACGTTTGCAAAATAATTACAACTCATAAAAGCCGTAATAGCAACCATAAAACCAACTTTAGTTTTCATATTGTAATTACTCTTTTAATTTTGGAATATAAATTATTCTATTTGGGTAAATTACAAGCTTAATAAAATTAAACTCAATCTCATGGATACGAATTTTTTTCCTGATGCATCTAGATTTTCAAAAACTCCAAGAAACCCATAAGTTTATTTATCTGTTGATTTTAAAATAATGCACCTTTCCATTTAATCCCTCATAAATTTTTTATAATGAAAACAATGCTCTTAACGGTACTTGCTGTCATTTTTTTACTTGTTATTATTGCAGTAACTATTGGGTGGTGGCTATCGGCTCCTACTTATAATGGACCACCAACTTTTAATTTTGACGGCTCAAAATTTATAAATCGGGAAGGCTATGAAGAGAAAAAAATTAGTGAATTATTAGCTTGGAGTTTTAAACGTGAGCCCGGCGCATGGCTCGAACTTACTACCGATGATGTAAGTTATGGTGCCAAACCTGCTACAAGAATAACCGATTCTACTCAGGTGATTACTTACGTAAACCACTCAACTTTTTTGATACAAACCGATAGTTTAAATATTCTTACGGATCCTGTGTGGAGTAAAAGAGTGAGTCCTTTTTCTTTTGCTGGACCAAAACGAATGCGTCCGCCAGGTATCCGCTTCGAAGATTTGCCAACAATAGATTATGTGTTACTAAGCCATAATCATTACGATCATTTGGATGTTAACACCATTAATG
>JAYPYN010000002.1:8215-9096 GCA_038154605.1 Balneolaceae bacterium | reverse complement strand
CCCTTAATTGGTGGGAAGGAACACAGCTCTCAGAATCTGTTAGAGTTGATGCCGTTGAAGCACAGCATTTTTCGTCGAGAGGGATGTTTGATAGAGATAAAACATTATGGGCTGGGTTTGTGCTTCAATCAGGAAATGGAAACATCTATTTCGCAGGAGATACAGGTTATAATACATTCTTTACAGAAATAGGCGAACGATATTCGCCCATAAAAACAGCCATTATACCCATAGGCGCATACATTCCAAGATGGTTTATGGGACCAATACATGTAGATCCCGCCCAAGCCGTTCAAATTCATCACGATGTGAACGCAGAATTAAGTATTGGCATGCATTTTGGAACCTTCCCATTAGCAGATGACGGTAAAGAACAACCCCTCATTGAGCTAGAAAGTGCGCTGAAGGGCGAAAATTTTATCATCATAGAAGAGGGAAAACAAATCGTATTGGATTGATCGCTTCAGCATCAACATCTACATACTGAAATCCCAGAAGCATGGAATTTTTCTGAATTCTAACGTACTCATTTCGTACCTTCCTCTGTTAGTAATAGCGATCGATTCGAATGTCTGAAAATTACCGCGCCCTTACCCGTAAATATAGACCTAGCTCATTTAACGATATTGTTTCGCAAGATCATGTGAGCAATACTCTGCTTAATGCCATTAAGCAACATCGATTGTCTCATGCGTATATGTTCTGCGGACCACGTGGTGTTGGGAAAACCACCATGGCTCGTGTACTTGCTCGAGAAATTAATGAAATTGATGCCGAAATTGATGGTGAGGCTTTAAATCAAACACTCAACATTATTGAAATGGATGCCGCCTCTAACAACAAAGTGGAAGATGTGCATCATTTGAGAGAAAGTGTTCGAA
>JAYPYN010000002.1:6780-8205 GCA_038154605.1 Balneolaceae bacterium | reverse complement strand
TTACAAGGTATTTATTGTAGATGAAGTGCACATGCTTTCAAAAGCGGCATTTAATGCCCTGCTTAAAACCTTAGAAGAACCTCCCGAACATGCAATTTTTATATTTGCTACCACAGAACCGCACAAAGTGTTACCCACTATTCTATCGCGTGTGCAACGTTTCGACTTTAAGCGAATATCGGTAGAAGAAATTGTTTCACGGCTCAAACATATTGCTGTAGATGAACAAATACAGATTGATGAGGAATCGCTCCATGTAATTGCAAAAAAGGCAGATGGAGCACTTCGAGATGCGCTTGGGTTAATGGATCAAGCAATTGCATTCTGTGGGGCAACCATCACACATAATGAATTACTACAAGCATTAAATGTGGTGGGTACCGATCGCCTTTTCGAGTTTATGGTTTGTGTTCATACAAAAAATGCCAATTCTGGATTACAACTTATAAATACCTTATTACAAGAAGGGTATGATATTCAGGAATTTTTGATTGGACTTACCGAACATCTTCGCAATTTGTACATCGCACATCATAGCACCCAAATGTATTTGGTGGAAGCATCTGAAGAAACCAAGGCTAAATATGTACAAACGTCAACAGATTTTTCTAGGGATGATTTGATGCGGATGCTACATATTGTAAGTGAAGCGCAAATCAAGTTAAAGGATGCAAATCAACCACGAATTCAATTTGAAATTACCTTGCTCAAACTCATCCATATGGAAAAAACGGAGCAACTGAATACCTTACTTGCAGAAATAGATGCGTTAAAAAAAAAAACTAATACTCACCTAGCTCAACTTCCTGCTCAAACCAAAGAAGCTACAATCGCCCATTCTACTCCTTCAGAGCAATCCTTTGATACGGTTGAAGAAGAAAAAACACCCATCCACAGTTCTACTGAATCCCAAATTGCTGAAATAGCCTCTGAACCTCAAATGGATTTAGAAATGGATGAATATGGATTAGGTGCGCCAGCTTTAATTACGGAAGTTACCCATCAAGCAAAAAAAATTCATCAAAATAAGGGAGATAATGCTTCATTAAAGGTAGAGGTTAAGCAACAAGCCAAAACAACAGTACAACCACTAGAAAAAAAATTAGTATTGGAGGATATTAACGCTGTTTGGCCTACTTTTTTAAAGAAACTTACCAATCGAGTTCCGAAAATTTTGGAACTACAAGTACAGCGCGTAAAACCTACCGAACTAAGAGGATTGGAACTGATATTGGCATGTGATAATCCCCTTGCGGAACGGATGTTGAGTGAACAGGAAGCAGAGTTAACGGCTATATTAAAGGAACAGTTAGGCGTGAAAGTACGTTTTAACCCTATTGTAATTAAGGGATCAAATTCAGAATCCCGAGCAAAAAATCCCTATGAACGATTTAAAGAGATACAGCAAAAAGACCCCATTTTACG
>JAYPYN010000002.1:0-6770 GCA_038154605.1 Balneolaceae bacterium | reverse complement strand
TTACGTGAATTAGTTGAACGTTTTGGAGCAGAACTAGAATATTAATAAGGAAAAAATATGAATTTTAACATGGCCGACATGTTCGGTAAAATCCAAGAAATGCAATCTAAAGTGAAAGAAACACAAGCTGAACTTGGCGATATAGTTGTTGAAGCTGAAACAGGCGGAGGCATGGTTACTGTAAAAGCAAACGGATTAAAAAAAATTGTTTCGATTGCTGTGGATAAGGATATTGTTGATCCTAATGACAAAGAAATGTTGGAAGATCTAGTTGTGGCTGGCGTAAATAAAGCCCTTGAGCTAGCAGAAGAAGAAGCACAGAAAAAAATGCAAGCTGCCTACAAGGGGATGATACCTGGTGGTGGTATTCCCGGTATGGATCTCTCAAAATTTGGACTTTAATATTACATGCAATTAACCTCAGAATATTTAGAACGCGCTATAGAGCAACTGTCTAAACTTCCTGGAACGGGGCGCAAATCTGCCCAGCGAATTGCCATTCATTTACTAAAACAGAACGATGAATACGCACTAAAATTAGCCAATGCCATCATCGATTTAAAACAAAAGGTAATTCGCTGTTCTACATGTGGTAATGTTTCCGATGCCGACCCTTGCAAAATTTGTGAAAACCCAAAAAGAGAAAATGGTCAAATTTGTGTAGTTGAGGAATTCAACGATGTTTACATCATCGAAAAAACCAACGAGTTTAGGGGCCGCTATCATGTACTTGGTGGGGTTATCTCTCCAATGGATAATGTCGGTCCTGATCAGCTAAAAATTCAAGATTTGTTGAGGCGAGTGGGAGGAGACGAGCATATCAACGAAGTAATTCTAGCGCTTAATCCTGATGCTGAAGGCGAAGCTACATCCTACTACATCAATAAATTATTAACCCCTTACGAAGTTAAAGTTACCCGAATTGCCTATGGTATTCCTATGGGTACCGAGCTCGAATTTATCGACGAGGCAACCTTAAGTAGGGCTTTTATGAGCCGTAGCGCATTCTAAAACATCTCAATATATAATCGATTTTTTATATTTTAATTCAGCCACGTTCTATATCATTTTAACTAAAAAATTATCTGTAATGAAAAAGCTTTTATTCCTTTTTTTGGTAGCGGGATGTATTTCATCCTCAGTATTCGCCCAACAACAAACTTATTGGCAACAAGAAGTTGACTACACCATGACTATTGATGTGGACACGGAAACACATCGTTTAAAAGGAACCCAGCAATTGGTGTATTCCAATAACTCACCAGATGTATTAGAGCGAGTGTATTATCACCTTTATTTCAATGCGTTTCAACCTGGTAGTATGATGGATGTACGTTCTAGAACCATCCAAGATCCCGATGGGCGTGTTAGAGATCGCATTTTGTATTTAAGTGATGATGACATTGGCTACCACAACATCTTATCGCTCAAACAAGATGGTAAAGAACTTACATACAGCGTTGAAGGAACCATTTTAGTGGTAGAATTGAACACACCTATTCAACCAGGCACTTCCACTACTTTTGATATGGAATTTGAAAGCCAAGTACCAAAGCAAGTACGCCGTTCTGGAAAACAAAATGCAGAGGGTGTAGAATTTTCTATGAGCCAATGGTATCCAAAATTGGCTGAGTACGATTATCGAGGATGGCATCCAAACCCGTACATCGGTCGGGAATTTCATGGGGTCTTTGGCGATTTTGATGTAAAAATAACCATCGATAGCGATTATCTTGTTGGTGCAACGGGTATCCTCCAAAACCCCAATGAAATTGGACATGGTTATGAAGAAGAGGGCGTGGAAGTGACACACGAATCCGATAAAATCACCTATCATTTTATAGGTGAAAATGTATTGGACTTCTTTTGGGGGGCAGATCCCGATTTTATACATACGAAGGCTCAAGTTCCAAATGGGCCAACACTTCACTTTTTCTATCAAGCAGAACAGATAAGTGTACAAGCATCAGAAGAAGAAAACGCGAACTATTTATCCTATTGGGAACAACTTCCTGAATACCTAGTGGGAGCTTTTGAATACGCGAACGAACACTTTGGGGCCTATCCCTATCCGCAATACACCACCATTCAAGGTGGTGATGGTGGTATGGAGTATCCGATGGGAACATTGATTACGGGAGCTCGTTCACTAGGCAGTCTGGTCGGGGTAAGTGTGCATGAAATGTATCATAGTTGGTATCAAAATGTGATCGCTACCAACGAAGCATTGTATGCTTGGATTGATGAAGGCTTTACGGTGTATGCATCCAACGAAACTATGGATCATCTTTTTAAGCAAGAATCGGTATTTCCGTATGAAGGATCGTACAACGGCTATTATGCCTTGGCACGTTCGGGAGTGGAAGAACCCATGAGCACCCATGCGGATCATTTCCATACCAATTTTGCCTATGGTCGCGCCGCTTATAGCAAAGGAGCCGTCTATTTAGGTCAGCTCGATTATATCATAGGTCATGATAATTTTCGCCGTGCCATTAAAGAGTTCCACAACCAGTGGAAGCTAAAACATCCTACCGATTTGGATGTAATTCGGCTAATGGAAAGAGAATCGGGAATGGTACTCGATTGGTATCACGAATATTTTGTTAACTCCACCAAAACCATTGATTATTCTTTAAAGGTAACGGACGACTCTACAGCTTCTACCACTACCATCGAACTTGACCGCGTGGGATTAATGCCTATGCCACTTGATGTTCATGTCGAATATGCGGATGGATCCGAGGAATTATTTTATATCCCTCTACGAATTATGCGAGGTGAAAAACCAACCGAAAGTGATCTAAATAGAACCGTATTGGATGACTGGCAATGGGTAAATCCTACCTATTCGTTCAAACTTCCTGTATCTTTAGATCAAATTGTACGGGTAGAAATAGATCCAAGCCAACGATTGGCAGATATAGATAAGTCGAACAATGTATATCCCGCTCCATTAACCGAAGAATAATAATCCTAACAAGTGCGCGAGGTATATCTTTGCGCTTATTGGAATTACCACCTAATGCCACACAAAGACTACTCCCAATTAGCTATTGATGCTCATCAAAAACACAAAGGTAAGATTTCGATTGAATCAAAGTTTAGACTTGATAATAAAGAAGATCTTAGCATTGCATACACGCCTGGAGTTGCTCAACCTTGTAGAGAAATAGCCTTAAAAAAAGAAAAAGTGTACGATTACACCTCGAAAGGAAACCTTGTAGCGGTTGTAAGTGATGGATCTGCTGTACTAGGACTAGGAAATATTGGTGCTGAAGCAAGTTTACCTGTAATGGAAGGGAAAGCAGTGCTATTCAAAAAATTTGGTAAGGTTGATGCGGTTCCAATTATATTAGATTCGCAGGATACAGAGGATATCATCCAAGCCGTAAAAATGATTGCCCCCACATTTGGCGGAATAAATCTTGAAGATATATCGGCTCCGCGTTGTTTTGAAATTGAAGAACGGTTAAAACAAGAACTTTCAATTCCTGTTTTTCATGATGATCAACATGGTACCGCTATTGTTACGTTGGCAGGTATCCATAATGCATGCCGTATTACCCATCGCAAGTTCAAAGATTTGAGTGTGGTAATCAACGGCGCCGGTGCGGCTGGGGTATCTATTGCAAAGCTGTTATTTGCCGCGGGGGTGGAGGAAGTAATGATGTGTGACAGCAAGGGAATCATTCATAATGGAAGGAATGATCTAAATCCCATAAAGCAAAAGATAGCCGGTATAACTAACTGTAGGCAAAGAATCGGATATTTGGCTGATGCAGTTAAAGGCGCAGATGTATTTATTGGTGTTTCTGCGCCCAGTGTTCTTAGCTCAGAAATGGTACAAACGATGAATGCAGAACCGATAATTTTTGCTATGGCAAATCCAGTACCCGAAATAATGCCGGATGAAGCCAAAGCAGCTGGGGCAAGAGTGGTGGCAACCGGCCGATCAGACTTTCCAAATCAAGTAAATAATGTGTTAGCATTCCCGGGATTATTTCGTGGCGCTTTAGATGCACGAATTTCACCCTTAACATCACAGATGTTTCTTAAAGTGGCAGAAGCTATTGCCAATTGCGTGGAGCACCCACATGAAGAAATGATTATTCCAAGTCCTTTCGATGAAAGAGTTCCCCTAGTAGTAGCAGAAACTATAAGAAGTTTTAAAAGTTAGGTGAAGAAGTGTTTGAAGTTGGTAGCGTAATTTAAAGCCTTCAAGAGGTTGATTTGTTGATCGAGGGCAGTACATAACCCAACATCATGCATACAACTTTTGAGTTTACGGCATTACATACTTTTGGCTAGATCCATTAATAATTCTAAAGCCATTATTGAAGCCAATAATTTTGACCTTTCGAGTGCAACAAGTAGTCTAGAGGTTAACATAGTTCGAAATGAAAAAAATTGAAGTGACTTAAATAGCTAAGGATCAATATTTTTTTGTTATAGTGTACCTCTCATCTCCTGTTCTCGCTCAATAGCTTCAAATAGGGCTTTAAAATTTCCTTTTCCGAACGAAGTAGCACCTTTGCGTTGAATGATTTCGAAAAACATTGTTGGGCGTGCTTGGAGAGTTCTTGTGAAAATCTGAAGAAGATATCCTTCATCATCACGGTCCACTAAAATTCCAAGTTCTTTTAGTTGATCTATAGGTTCATCGATCTTACCAACTCGTTCTTCCAATACGTCATAATAGGTTGTAGGAACAGTTATAAATTCGATGCCCCGGTTTCTTAATTCCGTAACTGTATGAACGATGTCATCGGTTGCAACTGCTACGTGTTGAACACCAGCTCCTTCGTAGAAATCTATATATTCATCAATTTGTGATTTTTTTAAACCAGCAGCGGGTTCATTTATAGGAAATTTTATACGCCCATTTCCATTGCTCATTACTTTACTCATCAAAGCAGTGTATTCCGTAGAAATATCCTTATCGTCAAAGGATAAAATTTGTTTGAACCCGAGCACATCTTCATACCATTTTACCCATTTATTCATTGCGCCTAGTTCTACATTACCAACCATATGGTCAACATATTTTAGTCCAACAGGTTTTGGATTATATGTTGTTTTCCATGCTTTATATCCAGGTAGAAAAGTACCAGAATAATTTTTTCTCTCCACAAAAATATGGACTGTTTCTCCATATGTATGTATTCCAGCACGAATTACTTCGCCATTAATATCACCTTCTGTTGTTGGCTCAAAATATGATTCTGCTCCACGGCGTATTGCTTCTTCATATGCATAGGTTGCATCTTCAACCCATAAAGCAATTACTTTTACACCATCTCCGTGTTTGTCAATATGCCGCCCCATATCTGTTCCGCTATGGAGTGGAGAGGTTAGCACCAATCTAATTTTATCTTGAATTACAACATATGATTCACGGTCTTTCAGACCTGTTTCAAGTCCAGCATATGCATGAGCTTTAAAGCCAAATGCCGAGCGATAAAAATGTGCGGCTTGCTTTGCATTGCTAACATAGAACTCTACATAATCAGTACCAAGAATAGGCATAAAATCTTGTTCTTGGTCTAAAATAGGATTGGCGAGTCTTTCCATAATAGTATATTCAAAAAATTAGTTGTTGTAACAACTAATTTAAGGTTTCTATTTGTTTTTTTAAAAAAATTTTAAAATTATATGAACTGAGGATCATATAGAATTAAAAACTTGTATTATCTTTTTGATGAAAAAATTACCGATATAATTTTTCCCAAAGAATTTTTTGACTTAATTAATTAAGTTTAGTCAACATTTGAAGATTATAATGCAAATCAAAACCCATTTCAAATTTTGACTGGTGAGAGAGTACATAATATAAATTATAGTTCATTTTTTTACAGTATTGTATTAGGTAGCTGTGTTGTTATCATAGGTATTTTTTTTGGTTATGCACGCCAACATGTTATAGTAGAAACCCAAAAAGCTGAAACAAGATTAGTTTTAGAACTTGTTTCTCAGAAAATGCAAAATATAATTCGAGAGATTAATAATGTGGGTCTAATGCTTGCATTAACTGTGGATCAAAATGGTGAAATATCAAATTTTGATAAAGTTTCTCAATCATTAATTAATAAATATCCTACTATAAATATGTTAGAATTAATTGATGATGGGGTTGTTACTCATGTATATCCAAAAGGGATTAATGAAAATATTCTAGGTTTTGATTTGTATTCTAATAGTAGAATAAAAAAAGAGATCTTTGATGCGGCCTCAATACAATCAATCTATTTAGCAGGCCCAACTATGTTAATTGAAGGTAGATTAGGTGTGATAGGCCTATTACCTTATTATGTTAAAGAGGATTACATAAAACTTACAGCTGTTATTGTATATCTTGATGATTTTTTAGATCGTGCCCAACTTTCATCCTATACAGATACTTATAATTTTGAACTTTCTAAGATAAATCCTAAAACAGATGAAGAAAAATATTATTTAAACAATATTAATAACATTAAAAATAAAGAACTACTCTCCATAGATATCCCTGAGGGAGCATGGACCTTATATGCAGAAAAAATTGATAAAAACCCTTTGATTTCGGTTTTTGTAATAATAATATTTTTTTCAGTTCTAGCAGGGCTTTTGACTACGTATTTATTTTATCAAATTTTTAATCGTCCTGTTTTGCTTGAAAGTTTATTGTTAGATAGAACAAAAGAACTCTTGCAAAGCCGAGAGCAATTCAAGCAGAGCTCTGAATTACTAAGTTCAATATTGGATAGCCCCCAAAATGTGATAATATATTC
>JAYPYN010000001.1:50126-51254 GCA_038154605.1 Balneolaceae bacterium | reverse complement strand
GTGTATACGTATGATCGAGAAACAGCATCAAATCTAGAATGAAAATCAGCATCGGTCTCCAATATCGATGTAATGTAGATATCATCATCTATAATGCTATTAACTGCGCGAATGATTTGTTTTGACTCCAAGTTTGTTTCTACATCGAAATGAGCAACTTGCCCCTTGGAATGAACACCCGCATCTGTTCTTCCTTGTCCAATTAAATCTATAGGTTGTTGAAGAACTTTACTAAAAGCAGTCTCTAATTCACCTTCTATGGTTTTTGTTTTTGGTTGTATCTGCCAGCCAGAGAAATTGGTTCCTTTGTATTCAATCTCTAATTTGTAACGTTTCAAAATATGTTTATTTAAAAGCCGAAGCGCAAAGAAGCTAAGAAACCAGTATCTCCGTACTCAGTTAAGTAAGATATTCTAGCTTCTGGTAATTTATTGGACATATTTCTTGCTTTAGCGTACGCACTAATTCCGCTTAAAATCCTGTTTGCCACCATCAAGGTAATTAATCCTGGTAGTTGGTTTTTATTTTTATCTATGCGTTCTCTCATATCTTGATACCGAAATCGATCATCGTCATCTATCCAGTTCCATCGATTTTGGGGCGTATCTGATAGTAGAGCATTCCAATTACGAGCTCTAAGTTGATAGTCATTGTATGCTTCTAGATTATCAAAATTTGCAATGGCTAAAAAAATTGTACGGTTTCGATCCGATAAATTAATACCAGCATTTGCGTTTGCAAATGTTTCAAGTTCGTTGGTTAGATGATTATTTCTAACTTTTAAACCAAAATAACTTAAAATCAATACAGCATCGGCTGCCATATGATACTGCCCTCGTTTCCAGTCGGTTTTATCGATATAGTGATGCCCCCAACCCGGTACGATTAGGGATCTAAGCAAAGCTTTTCTCGGAGAGTGATCCCCAAAATTAACGTTTGACTCTTGAGCGAAAATAAGCGTTGATAGTAAAAGAACTAATAACCCATGGGAACAACCTTTTTTTGCTAACTGAAATATGTATCCAATAAATATCATCTATATCATATTATGTATTTTTTTCCTTTTCTCGCCTCCAATGGCGATAAATTGAAAAAGTAAAACCACCCATCAATATAAAAGTACCTGCC
>JAYPYN010000001.1:43627-50116 GCA_038154605.1 Balneolaceae bacterium | reverse complement strand
TACCTGCCCACACTATCGATATAAATGGTTTTTTTTCTGCAACAATAAGAATCCACTCTTCATCATACGTTTCATCTAATCCAGTTATTGTTAGTTCTATCGAGTCAGAATCAGGATTTACCTTCGAAAATTGAAAAATTAAATCATAGGTCGGAAGATTGACAGGAGGTGATAGAACGTAACTTTTTTCTTGATCACTGTAAACTGCAAATAAAGGTTCTATAAGAAATTTCTGACCACTAGCAATATGCGAAATATGAATTTGAGCTCGTATCCCAATTGTGGTATTTGGCGGCAAACTAGTAGTGTCTTCTTGAATAAAATTGATGAATGAGAAATTAAAGCCTCCTACTTCAATTGTATTTCCCCTCTTAAATTCAATAGTTTGAACAGTATTTGCAACTGAATCTTCTATTGAAACTTCGGGTATATTTCCAGATTTTTTTGTTTGATTATTGATGCGCTCAATATGTGAACTACCTGCCATATACAAATATATGTCGCTAAATAGCCCAGTACGGACATCCGGATCAACCGACCAATTTATATTCGTAGATGATGAGGTAGTAAGCATGGGATAAACTTCAGGGTATAGATAAAATTTATTTTCTCCCTTTAACCCTTGAAAACTTAGTTTATACGTTTGTTGGCCTTGTCGATTTTGATTATCAATCTCAGACCCTTCGTAAGTAACTACATATTGGTTATTTATAACGGTTGGTTCGTTAAGAATTAACTTTAGCATCTCTACAGTTTGCGAAATTGGAAATCCTCTTTCATCTATTACTTCACCTGCTAAAACAGCAGCATTATAGTTAGCTGTTTTATTATCTAAAAGAGGGGCATTGTATGCAGAAGAAGCCAAAATACCGATTAATAACAATCCGAAACCAACATGGGTTAAAGAGCCCCCGATTAACTTTGGTTGGCGTTTTGCTAAGCGCACCATTACCCAAGTATTCCCTATTATTGCAAAAAATCCAGCAAATAAATAGAGCATATAGTATGGATTCCTAATGTCTCCGAACATAATAACTGCCAGAGTTACCACAGATGTAGCTATAATTGGATTAATTAGCGCTGTTGCTAGAGTTTCTACATCATACTTTTTCCAAAAAAGGAATTGACCTATTACGGTGAATAAAGCCATTAATATGGCAATAGGCATGCTCCAATCGTTGTAAAAACTAATTTCAGGAGGCGTGGGATTTTCATTAAATAGTAGGCCAATAATTGGAGAACTTGTCCCAAGAATAATCACAATACCAAGTATCAGCAGCAGCACTGCACCAGTGAACGTCATAAATTCTCGGCTTAAAATTTTTGACTCTTTTTCTTGGGATGGTAATTCTTTGTAACGCCAAAAAAACATCCCCAATCCAACCCCTGATACTACAAGCATGAACAAAAGCAATTGATTATAGAGCCCTAAATCTACAAAACTGTGTACCGAGGAATCTGCCAAAACTCCTGAACGAGTTAAAAAAGTTTCATATACAACAAGAACATATGCTAAAATTGCAAAAAGTAGAGAAGACTTTTGTGCTACTGAACTTTTTCGTTGAATAATCATAGTATGGATACCGGCTGTACCAATCAACCAAGGAACTAGAGAGGCATTTTCTACGGGATCCCAAGCCCAAAATCCACCAAACGATAGTGTAACATATGCCCAGTAGCCACCTAAAAAAATCGCCGTTAAAAGCGATAAATTAGCTCCTAATGTCCATGGTAGTGCTGGACTAACCCAGTCATTATATTTACGCTTCCAAAGTGCTGCCATTGCAAAGCAATATGGGATTGTCATCATCGCAAAACCAACAAATAATATAGGTGGATGAATCATCATCCATGGACTTTTTAACAAATCATTTAATCCAGTACCATCGGAGGGTATAAAATCGGGATTAGCTTGAATAAACGGTGCATTGGGCATTTCTTCCGCCAGGGTTCTAAATGGCGAAGCACCAATAGAAATAGACCCTAAATCCCAACCCACAATCATTGTAATTAAGAATAATTGTGTGAGTCCAAGAAAAAACATAACTGGAGCACGATATGGAGCTCGAGTCCATTTCATTAAACCTAGCCCAGCTATCCAAGAGAATAGAATCCATAGCATAAAACTACCCTCTTGCCCACCATAGAATGCAGAGAATAAGTATTTTGTCTGGAGATCTAAACTTGTGTAATTGAATACATAATAATATTGAAACTGATGAGTCAGGATAAGTTGAATTAACATACCAGAGGCTACCATCATAAATACCCCCTTTAGTATGAACATCCAGTTGCCTATCCTCAAAAAACGATCATCATCATAATTTGCTGCCCTGAAATAGCATATAAGGGCAATTAAACAAAAAAGCACTGCAAGAGTAATAGAGAATTTTCCTAAAATCCCAATTATTGGGTGTATCTCTGACATAGATTAGCTTTCTGAAGCTTTTACATATTCTGAAGGATCCGCATCGTTATATTTTGATGGACATTTCATCAGCATTTCATTGGCATAGAACACATCATTTCTCAATTCTCCGATAACCACTAATCGATCCGCTTCTTCAAAATTATTTGGCTTAGGACGTGGATAAATCACTTTTTTAGTTTCTCCAGATTCATCGGTCATATAAAATGAAAATTGTAGATTTTCGTTAGAAAAGCCATATTCTTGAGTATCGTCCCATGTTCCAGGCACGTGCGCAACATTCATTTGCTCCGCTTTTTCAAAATTGGTGTACGTACTTATACTGTTTCCAAAATTAATCATCAACAGAGAGGTAAATCCAATAATTGCAATAATTCCTATTAGTAATTTAGGTTTCATTTCTCTTCGTTATTTATAGTTTCTTCTAAAGAGGATACTTTTCTATCAACTCGTATCATAAAAAATAGTAGCACAGACCAAATAATGAGTGTTACACCTAATACAACATACGTTAAATCGTTGGAGTACATAAATGTGATAAAAGCATTCGATGATTCTGCTAAACTCTCTCCTTCCCATTTATCAGAGTAAGCCTGGGTTAACGTGTCAACAACGCTTAATGAATCTGTTTGCATAATTTAAGTTTAATATTTGTAATCTAGTGAGCGGCGTATTTTTTTAAATCTGTATAATATGTTGTATAACCAAAATGAAAGAGCTATAAATCCAATCATGGCAGGGTATAAAATATACCTCAATTCAGCGGCTGTAATTTCTGAGAAAGCTGGATTTCCATCTGCACCGGGATGTAGACTATCCAGTTGGCGTGGAACTACATACAATAAAAAAGGAATGGTTGTAACTGCAAACACATTGTATACGGCTGCAATTTTTGCACGTTTATCTTCATCTTCAAAAGCAGATCTTAGCGCGAAGTAAGCGACATAAATCATCATTGCTAGCGCGGCTAAATTCATTTTTGGTTCCGCGAACGTCCACCAAGTTCCCCAAGTAAAACGTGCCCACAAAGCCCCCGTTAATAACCCACAGATACCAAACAGAACTCCAACTCGCGCGGCAGCATCTGCCTTTAAATCGAATAACACATCAGGGGTGTTCAAATATTTGATACTATACACACAACTTGTTAAAAACATGGCGTACATAGACATCCACATTGGAACATGGAAAAAGAGATTTCGTGCTGTTTGCTCCAAGATTGGAATACTTGGAATTTGTATCAAAAAGCCGCCTATAATTACAAGGGTGAGCCAGACTGCTGTTAAATGTTTCCAGAATTTCAATGATTCCGTTATTTTAATTTTCAATGAGTTCAAATATACGAAAAAACGATAACTAGGGTAAAAAAAAGAGTTTGGCACCTTATGGTAATGCGTTTACTTTTTTATGGTAAATACTTTCTTGTTTGGTGATAGATAAACTCCAAATTATTCCGGCAAGCCCCATCAAGCCACCATAAATTATAATCA
The DNA here is from genome assembly GCA_038154605.1 of Balneolaceae bacterium. Classification (GTDB taxonomy): domain Bacteria; phylum Bacteroidota; class Rhodothermia; order Balneolales; family Balneolaceae; genus HXMU1420-13. Next base: position 46,198 of record JAYPYN010000001.1, on the reverse strand, counting down.
AATATTTAACTTCCACAAGTTGAAATTCCAAGATTACAGCGGCAAGCATTACCGAGATAGAATTCATGATTGTAAATAAAAGCCATTCTGTAGAAAAAATTCTTCCTCTAAATGTATCAACCGTTCTTTTTTGCAGAAGTACCGTGCTTTTTACCCAATTTGCCCCTGATGCGGTATGCGCTAGTAACACAAAAATTATCATTACCAATATTGAAGATGTAACCCCTACTACCATATACATTATTCCTGTAGCAAATATGGCTCCTCCCATCACCATAACCCAATCATTCTCGTTAGGAAATAATCGTCGACCAATAATAGGACCTATTCCTGTTCCAAATCCCCTTGCTGCGTAAAGAATACCCAATCCAATGCTTCCCATCATTAGTATATCTTCACTAATTATTATAAGCATATAGACTAATCCACCAAGAAATGCGCTAGAGGTTCCCTTAGCTATGCTTGGGCGTAGAATGTGAGAATTCCCAGTTAAATATTTTACCCCATCAACAATTCCTTTGAATGGATTTCTTGTTTTTTCTTTTTCTTCATCAGACATTACGGTTTGTGGGATTACTGCCTTATATATAAACCATGCTGATAGTAGATAAGTAAATGCATCAAGCACTAGTACGGCTTTTATACCAAATAACTCGGTGGCAAATCCACCCATAGCCATGCCCGAAGTGAATATAATACTCCATGTTGCAGTTGAAATTATATTTGCATTTACAAGTTCATCTTTAGAAGTAACATTTGGTATAGAAGCTGTTTTTGCTGGTTCAAATACAGCAGATACCGTCATTTGAAGGGAGGTGAGTACATATGCAATCCAAAGCATTGATTCTGATTGTACCCCTAAAATACCAAGCACAGCTAAGGCTCTTAGTATATCGCATAAAATCATTAATTTTCTACGATTAAAGCGATCGGTAATGTATCCTGCTAGAGGAGAAAAAAGTGCTAGACTTAGCATTTTTACAACTATAATTAACCCCAAAAGAAACTCTGAATCGGAATATTTGGCAATTAAAGCATACAAAGCAAGTAAGCCAAACCAATCACCGAAGTTAGAAATTGCTTGCGCAGCCCACAGTCTTCGGTAATTATGATTATTTTTTAAAAGTTTTAGATATGGTGTGAGAGATGTCAACTATTTTGGTAACTTTGTTTACAGAAGATCTCAATGGTTACATAACATTAATATTTGAATTAAGTTAATTAACTATTGAATTCCTGTCGAACCAAACCCTCCTTCACCCCGATCAGTTTCATCTAGTTCAAAAACTTCTCTCACTGGCAATTGAACCACGGGTGCAATAATCATCTGAGCAATTCTATCCCCATGATTAACAATAAATTCCTGTTGACTGTGATTTATTGCTATCACTTTTACTTCTCCACGATAATCTGCATCGATGGTGCCCGGACTATTTAACATAGTAATTCCATGTTTGATGGCAAGGCCGCTTCTAGGTCTGATTTGCGCTTCATATCCGTGAGGTATTGCCATTTGTAAGCCTGTTGGTATCAATGTTCGTTCGCCAGGTAGTAGTTTAATAGGCTCAGTCACAGCGGCTCGTACATCCATTCCTGCCGCAGACAACGATTCATAACTAGGTAATGGCAATCCTTTTGCATGCTCTAGTTGTTTGATTTGAATTTCATTCATAATGCTTCTTTTCTGTATTCTATAATTCTAACTAATACGTTACCAAAAAAGACTTTAACTCTCGTTTCTAGAGGCACACGGAGTTCATCGTCTAAAAACCAAGCCTTAAATTTACCAGAAAATCCGAAGGGACCATCAATGTTTTTTGTGGTTCCTTTCATTAAATATGCATTGATGGGGGTATCCCAAGGCTTATAGTTTCTTTTCTCTAATTGAATGTCATTATCAAAATGGATATACCCCTTTTTTTTGGTAACATAAATAATCATAGAATTATCTATTTCAGTTCCTGCAAAAAGCCTAGTAAACAATAAAATCACTTGCCCAGCTGTAGCTGGTTCTTCAAGCTGTAGTGTATCTCTTGTGAAATCTTCTTCTTTGTAGGTTACTATATTTTTGTCTCTATCAAAACGATATTCAATTTCTTTGTACAAATTTTCATCGATGTTATCTTTCCAATAATAACTTGTAATTGGCAAGCCGTTTTGGTCAATTTTAAACAAGCTGTGAAAGTGATCTATTTCGGTTCCTACAAAAGGAATCCTTGGATTTGAAACAACTTTTGTGACAAGATGTTTATGTATCTCTCCCTGAAATAAAGTATCGGGCATCATTATAATTTCAAATTCCCCAAGACGAAGAAACCCATATTTAACCTCGTATTTGAAAACCTCTTTGTACTTAAAAAGTTCATCTATTGTAGGTGGCTCATTATAGGATTGAGCGTTCAACGACTCTAAAATAAGTAGTTGAAATACTACAAAAAGCAGAGCATATGTTTTAAATGATTTAAACACTAATCACCAATATATATATCATTTTCTTTAACAAATACTTCAAGTGATTCCTCATCGTACCCAACAAGCACTGAATTTTCGTAGACCATCACAGGTCGCTTA
>JAYPYN010000001.1:33706-43617 GCA_038154605.1 Balneolaceae bacterium | reverse complement strand
CTTAATCATAGATTGATTATTTAAAAGAACATCAAAAAGTTGCTCGTCATTTAACTCAATTTCCTTGATCATTAGATTACGATATGTTGTACCCCTAGAATTTATTAACACATCTAAACCCACTTTAAACTCTAGGTCTTTTAATTCATCGAAAGTTAATGGTTCCTTTTTTACATTAATAAATTCAAAATCGATGCCCTTAGAGGTGAACCAATTTTTTGTGTCTTTTATTTTGTTACAATTTGGTATACCAATTATGTGAATCATTGCGAATTTAGAATAAATAGTTTGTATTTTGATTAAAGATACGAGATGATATTGAAAATACCTTTACCATATAGGAATATGCTTTGGCGATTCTTTTGTATAATTTTTTTACTAACGTTTACAGGTTGTAAAAATGATGAAGCTCAGATTAGTTTTGTAAATCAGGCTTACGGTATACCTACTAATTTTACAAAAACTGATGTAGATGGTTCCGTTGTAAACGAAGACAGTGATGATTGGAGAATATCACCTGCTTATGAAGGTTTGGTTGAAGTTCGCCCTATTTACCAAAACCCAATTCAATTTGGCAATCAGGTTATTTTAGAAGTTTATTTTAAAGGTACAGTGTATAACCCACGTATTGAACTTGGATATCTTAGCGAGTCTAATGAATGGTATGTATTACAAGTAAGAGAGATTACAAGCGATTTCGATTTTATTGATTTTACCTTTTATAGTAATCAATTTGGTACTACTGCTGAACAAGCAAGAGGACTACATAGATTACTTCTTTTTGATGGAAATCAACGATTAATTACCTATGGTGATTTATTAATTCAATAATGTTGTTTTAGGTATCAGGTGATTCTATCTTCAAATATGAGAAAACTTTATTCCACCGAAAAATTAGTCCTTTCAAGGCTTATCTTTGCAGAGCCTTATGACATCCTCTTAAAAGAAACTGGTCTTGCATCTGGCACACTTAGAGATGATCTTATCAACTTAATAAATTATAGGCTTATTGAAGTTGTGAATAAAAACTCTCCAAAATTGGAAAGCACTAATTTTTTCGATTCTGATAATTTACAAGATTTTTCTTTTCGATTAACTAAAATGGGATTAAAGTGTCTTAGAGATAAGAATGAAATTTGATATAGAATACAATAACACTTCTTTTTTTGTAGATGTAGACATCTACAAAAACACCTTCTTGATTAATAAAAAAACTGGATCTTTTGAATTTACAAAACACAATGGTAGGTTTTATTTACGGCATGGAACAAAATTAGTTAAAATTGATAATGTTAAAATAGAGGATACTCTTGTTGAGTTTTCAATAAATAACTCTTGGTATAAAGTGTTAGTAAAGGATGAAAAACTACTACTTCTAGATAAGCTCGGTTTTAAAATTGAAGCGAACAAAAGTGAGGGAAATCTTATTTCTCCAATGCCAGGAAAGATACTAGATATACTCGTACAAGAAGGGGATTCCGTGAAGCAAGGGCAACCATTAATAATATTAGAAGCCATGAAAATGGAAAATGAATTAAAAGCTTCCGTAGATGGAATTATAAAAAAATTAGAAGTAACTAAAGGACAATCTGTAGAAAAGAAAACCCAAATTTTAGAAATAGAAACTATTGGATAAATTTATCATCAAAGGTGGTAGTCCACTAAATGGAACAATAAAAATAAGTGGTTCAAAAAATGCCGCTTTACCTGTAATTGCAGGATCTTTACTTGCAGATTCCCCAGTTACCATTAACAATATTCCTCGATTACAAGATATTTATACCTTCAATAATGTATTACGCGTTGTAGGTGCCAAAGTAGATTTCAATGAAAAGAAAAATTCTGTATTAATTGATCCAACTACAGTCTCTTATCTTGAAGCACCCTATGATTTAGTTCGTAAAATGCGTGCATCTTTTTATATGCTTGGAGCCTTAGTAGGCAAACATGGGTATGCAAAGGTTTCTCTTCCTGGTGGATGCGCTTGGGGACCACGCCCTGTAGATCTTCATCTAAAAGGATTAGAAGCAATGGGAATTAATATATCTTTAGATAAAGGATATGTGATTGCAAAAGCTGATAATACTTTGCCGAAAAATAGGTTTACTTTAAATCCAAGTAGTGTTGGCGCAACTGTAAATTTACTTCTAGCCGCTGTATTAAGATCTGAGGAGTTCACAATACAGAATGCCGCAAAAGAACCAGACGTTGTTCAGTTGTGTAACTTTCTTGTCAAGATGGGGGCAAACATAAGTGGAATTGGAACAAATACTCTTACAATTAAAAAAGTAAGCACGCTTAAAGGTATAGAAATATATAACGACCCAGACCGAATTGAGTTAGGAACCTTTATGATTGCTGGTGCCATGCATCCAGATTCAGAGATTGTACTAAAGGGCTGTAATCCCCAACAACTTGGTAATTTTCCAGATCTTTTAAGAGAAACTGGCACATTAGTGGAGGTAACACAAACCGAGATAAGAGTGAAAGCGGCTGAAAGGTTGAAACCTATTTCAATAACCACAGCTATTTACCCTGGTTTCCCAACCGATCTTCAAGCACAATGGGCTACCATGCTCTCTCAGGCTCATGGGGAATCTTCAGTAACGGATACCGTGTATTTCGATCGATTTAGTTACGTTCCCGAATTAGTACGTCTAGGGGCAGACATGCATGTTGATCAAAATAAAGTAACAATAAAAGGTAAAACACAACTAACTGGTGCATCCGTTATGAGTACAGATTTAAGAGCTAGTGTTAGCCTAGTTCTAGCAGCTATGGTTTCAAAAAATACTTCGGAAGTGTTACGTGTTTATCACTTAGATCGGGGTTATGAATCTCTGGAACATAAACTTAACCCAATTGGTGCAAATATTACCCGCATCGATGATAACTAACTTAACAAAAAATAAAATTAGTATATGATTTTGGATTTTTTTAGTTGTAATTCTTTATAAAAAAGCGTTTACATTAGTCATTTTCTCACCCTATATTAGTACTTGAATAAAAAAAATTTAATAGTTTTATACCCTATAGTTAAACGTGCAAAATGCACCATACACATATAACTTAAAATCACTAGACGATCGTTTAATCTCAATCTTAGATCGATTCTACACCAATTTCTTTGGCTTTTGTTTTTTTATTCTACAAACGTTGAAGCAACAGCCACCCAATGAGTCCATTCCGGAGTCTACAACAAATTTTAAAGAATTAGAAGGCACATACGCCTGCGACCAAATCATCAAATTTCTTACCATGCATATAATTTCAGCATGGAATATTGCTACACCTATTGTAAAATTAAGAAAATGGAGAATGGTAGCCGCAGATGAGTGCCTAGAAACATTGTACTTAAATGAAAAACCAAATTATAATACACTCTTCGGGCAATCAGAACCGAATCGCGTTAATCGAAAAAGGAGAATTAGCGCAAATATTTATCGAATCAGAGGAAAATCAACGAACAGTTGGTAATATTTATGTAGCCAAAGTACATAAAGTAATGAGCGGTATTCGAGCTGCTTTCATTGATATGGGCACCCCTAAAGATGCCTTTCTTCATTTTTCTGATGCAGGTGATCACCTAGATGAATATATTAGAATGTTAAACGGCAAAAATTCAATTCCTGCACAATATAATAATACGATTGCCAATAAAAACGATCTTACTAATACCCAAAAACAACAGTTAGCTGGTAAAATTTTAAAAAATGGCCAAAAAATATTGGTTCAAATTGTAAAAGAACCAATCGGATCTAAAGGACCAAGAGTTTCTACCGACATTACTATTGCAGGAAGGTTCCTTGTATTAATCCCAATGGGTGATTATATAGCCGTATCGAAAAGAATTAGCAATTATAAAGAGCGCCGGAGACTGAAAGGCATTCTAACTAAAATGTTACCCGATGGTTTTGGTGTTATTGTTCGAACAGTAGCACAAAAACAAGATGCACAAGCTATAGAAGACGACTTAAGAACAGTACTTAGAAAATGGGAATCCTTAGTTGATCGTGTAGACACAGCGAAACCTCCATCGTTACTTTACAAGGATTTGGATATGACAGAAAGCATAATTCGTGATCTGTTTGCGAAAAATTTCGATCGGGTTTTAATTGACGACCCAAAAATGTATCGCCAAATTAAAGGGTATGTAGGACACATTGCACCCCACATGGTTCCACATGTAGAACTCTACAAACGAAAGGAACACATCTTCGATTTTATGAAAATATCAGAAGATGTAAATTCTATTTTTTCTCCCAGGGTGAGTCTGAAAATGGGAGGGTATCTAATTTTCGAACAAACAGAAGCAATGTATGTAGTTGATGTTAACTCAGGGCCTTACGCTGCTAAAGAGAAACAAGAAGATAATTCCCTAAAAACAAACCTTGAGGCAGCCAGAGAAATAGCAAAGCAACTTCGATTAAGAGATATAGGCGGTATTATTGTAGTCGATTTTATTGATTTGAAAGATGAAAAAAATCGAAAAAAGATTTACGATGAGCTAAAAAAAGAATTTAGAAAAGACCCAGCCAAAACTAATGTAATTGGAATGAGCGACTTCGGGCTTATCCAGATAACACGTCAAAGAATTCGGCCAAGCGTTGTTAATTCAGTATCTAAAGTTTGTCCAATGTGCGGTGGTTCTGGAACGGTAGTTAGTCAAAATACGATCCTAACTGACATTGAAAGCTGGATTAGTAAATTCAAACACAACACCAGTTATCGAGCCCTAGATTTATATGTTAATCCATATTTAAAATCATATCTAACCAAAGGATTAATCAGCCGCCGGTGGAAATGGATAACTAGATATGGAATTAAAATATCAATTATTGCTGATGAGAACACCTCATTAAATGAATTCCATGCAACCTTGGCTGGTTCAGATATTAATATAACCGATGCAGTTATGCGAGGGGAATCCATAGACGATCTATTAAGCCGTCAAGAATTAGAGGAAATGAATAGCGGACAACATGATAGAAGTAATCTTGAGATTACAAAAAAATCACAGAATAATCGTAATGGTATTTCTTCAAAAAATATAGGAAATCATCGTAACGGATCGTCAGGTCGTTCTGCCAAATCAGGTAATTACAAAAATCAACGCCAGTAAAGACACCCAAAATAGACTTTTTGGCTTGGTTATTGCAAACAATTGTGTAACTAAATTATTTATATATGAGTGTATTTGATCTACATGCAACTACTGTTGTAGGTATTATCCATAATGGAGAAGCAGCTATTGGAAGTGACGGCCAAGCAACATTGGATAAAACAGTAATGAAAAGCACCGTGAAGAAAGTAAGAAAACTACATGGAGGAAAAGTGCTTGCAGGTTTTGCAGGTTCTACCGCCGATGCTTTTACTTTATTCGAGCGTTACGAAGAAAAATTAAACGAATACAATGGTAATATGCAGCGAGCCGCTGTGGAATTAGCTAAAGATTGGAGAAAAGATAAATTTCTGCAAAAATTACAAGCTTTATTAATAGTAATGAACAATAAATATGCTTTAGTTATATCAGGACAGGGAGATGTAATTGAACCAGACGACAATATTGTAACCATTGGAAGTGGCGGAAGCTACGCCTTAGCTGCAGCTCGCGCTATGGTGAAACATTCCCCTTCTATGAAAGCATCGGATATTGTATCTGAAGCTTTACGAATTGCTGCCGATATAGATATTTATTCCAATCACAATAGAACTATCTTGGAAATAGAATAATGATTGAAGAGAAAAATTTAACACCACAACAAATTGTAAAGGAACTCGACAAATATATTATCGGGCAAAAACAAGCAAAACGATCTGTTGCTATCGCACTAAGAAATAGATGGCGAAGAATGAACGCAGACGAAAATATACGAGAAGAAATTATTCCTAATAATATTTTACTCATTGGCCCTACAGGTGTAGGTAAAACTGAAATCGCTAGACGATTATCTAAATTAGCTGATGCACCGTTTATTAAAGTTGAAGCCTCAAAATTTACTGAAGTTGGATATGTAGGTAGAGATGTTGAATCAATGATCAGAGATTTAACTGACTTTGCTGTTAATATGGTTAAAACTGAAATGCAGGAACGTGTACAAGAGAAAGCAGCAATCGCCGTTGAAGAACGTATTCTAGATATCTTGATACCTCCTCTAAGAAAATCGAATGTAAATACATCTAAAGAAGCGGTTGGTTTCAATGTTCAAAATGCTACTGATGAAGAATTGAATGAACGAACCCGTGAAAGGTTTAGGGAAAAACTAAAAGCTGGTGAACTCGACAATCGTAAAATTGATGTAGAAGTAAAAAGCTCTAAAGCCCCTATGATGCAAGTTTTTGGACCTGGTGGCATGGAAGAAATGGGGGTAAATCTACAAGAAATGTTAGGTGGATTAGGTGGACGAAATAAAAAAACTAAACGAAAAGTTACTGTTTCAGAAGCAAGAGATATTCTTCTAGATGAAGAAGCCGAAAAATTAATCGATCATGAATCTGCCATACAAGAGGCTCTTGAAAGGGTACAAAAACATGGCATCGTATTCATCGATGAAATTGATAAAATTGCAGAACCATCAACTGGTGCAGGTAAAAGTGGACCAGATGTTAGTAGACAAGGCGTGCAGCGAGACCTCCTCCCTATTGTGGAAGGCAGTACCGTTAATACAAAACATGGAATTGTAAAAACGGATCATATTCTATTCATCGGTTCTGGTGCATTTCATGTTTCTAAACCATCCGACCTTATTCCAGAACTCCAAGGTAGGTTTCCTATTCGGGTAGAACTAAATTCATTAAGTGAATCAGATTTTATTCAAATATTGTCTGTTCCAAAAAATGCACTCACAAAACAATACATTGCAATGTTAGCCGCCGAAGGTATAGAAATTAATTTTACAGACAATGCCGTTGAAGAACTAGCACGAATTGCAGCAGAGGTTAATGCACAAGTAGAAAATATTGGCGCGCGAAGACTTCACACCATTATGTCCTCTTTGTTCGACGAATTATTTTTTGCGGTTCCAGATGATATAACATCAGGCCCCATTACAATCGATAAAACTTATGTCAACAAACAACTTGAAGGAATAATAATGGATAAAGATTTAAGCCATTACATTCTTTAATTGGTTTGTAGAACTAGTTTTATTACTATACCTATTAAAAAAAATAAAACATTGTTTTTAAGTTCATCAATTAGTTAAAAATTTTTTCATAATGACAGTAAAGAGATTTTTATATCCAAGTGTGGCCATTTCCATTGTACTATTCGTTTTCAACTTCACAGGAATAGATACAATATTTAATCTAAAAAACGATGACACCTCCAATCTAACAAAATACATTCAAGCCCAACGTAATATCGTACAAAATTACTATAGCACACCTGATTTAAATAAAATGTACAAAAAAAGTATAGAATACTTTGTACGAGCAATTAAAGACACATCCCTAACAATAAAAAACTCCCCGATAGACACCACTTTCTCTAATCTCTCAATTTCATCTATACGAGATTCATACGAAAATTTTGAATCTGCTTATCTATATGTTGCCAATAATAGCCCCAGTGAGGATATGCACCGTTTAACTGAGTTTGCAATTCGTGGCTTATTTTCTACATTAGACCCACATTCTGTATTCATAGAGGCTAGAGATAGTGAAATTGATCAAGAAAACTTTGCTGGAAAATTTCAAGGTATAGGAGTTCAGTTCCAAGTAATAGATGACACAATCACTGTAATTACAGCTATAGCTGGAGGTCCCAGTGATCAGCTCGGCATTCAGTCAGGCGATAGAATAGTCGCAATAGATGACTCTTCTTCCATTGGTTTCGAAAATGAAGATGTTGTTAGTAGACTTCGTGGTGAAAAAGGAACAGAAGTTGATGTAACCATCAAACGCCCAGGTGTAAATGATTTACTCTACTTTACAATCACTAGAGATGATATTCCAATTTATACTGTAGATTCGTCATATATGCTGGATGAGCAAACTGGTTATATTAAAATTAACCGATTTGCAGCCACAACACATGATGAATTTATGCAGGCCATGAATGAACTTAACCTAACAGGAATGAAAAAGTTGGTGCTCGATTTAAGAGGTAATCCTGGGGGCTATTTAGGACAAGCAGTCGCAATAGCGGAGGAATTTTTTACCAGAGGCACTGAATTAGTAGCTACAAAAAGTAGACATAAGAGATTTACCCAAGAATATTATTCGCGGAAAGACGGAATTTTTGAAGACCAACCCGTTATAGTACTGGTTGATGAAGGCGCCGCTTCAGCGAGTGAAATTGTTTCAGGAGCTTTACAAGATCATGATAGAGCTTTAATAGTTGGTAGAAGAACGTTTGGAAAAGGATTGGTTCAACAGCAGTATGAATTGATTGACAAAAGCATGGTACGTGTAACTATTTCACAATATATGACCCCTTCTGGACGCGTAATTCAGAAACCATTTGTTGAAGGCGGAGGCGAAGAATATGCTTATGAAATCTATCAACGCAGCAATGATCCAATGAATGATGCAGTTAATTTTTTAGATGAAATCCCTGATTCTTTACAATACAAAACTGATGCTGGAAGAACAGTATATGGAGGAGGAGGTATCGTACCAGATTACATTATTCAACAAGATACTACACGTTCTGGGTATTTAATCAACTTTGCCATTCGAAAACGTGTTGCTTTTGATTATGTCCGAGATTATTTAGACAATAATGGCGATACTTTTAGAACTGAATGGGAAAACGATTTTGAAACTTTCAGAACAAATTTTACATGGTCGGATGTGGAAATTCAAGAATTTAAATCAAGAATGATTAACGAAGGACTGGTCATAGACAACACCATAACCGCCCCCGATTATAGAAATGATTCATTATTTGTTTCCCTAGACTATTTTGAAGACGTGGTGTGGATGGCAGAAGCCCGTATGAAAGCTGAAATAGCAAGACAGGTTTGGGGTATGAAGTATTTTTACCCTATAGTGAACGACTATTTTGATACCACTCTGAAAGAGGCTATGACATTATGGGATGCCGTTGATCGACTCAAAGATTTATCTAATGGTACAACTAATCAATCGGATATTTCTAACCTTTCAATAGACGGTGAAAACTAATTAGGTACTCACATATAATAATTATTACGCTTTTTTTATTACAATTAGATACTTATTCATATTAAAAAATGAATTCATATCATTTATCCGCTTATTTTATTTTTCTATTACTTATTCCACTATCTGTGGAATCACAGATTTATCACAAAAATGGGATTGTAGTTTCTGAACATCAAATCGCATCAGAAATTGGGGCTAAAATTTTAAAAGAAGGTGGTAACGCCATTGATGCAAGTATTGCAACCGCCTTTGCATTAGCCGTTGTTTTCCCTCAAGCTGGTAATATTGGCGGGGGCGGATTTCTAGTGTTTGTTAATAATAAGGGAGAATCAACTACTATAGATTTTAGAGAAAAAGCTCCATTGGCCTCATCTACTACTATGTATCTGGATGAAAAAGGAAATTATATTCCAATGAGTAATCATAACGGGCTGTTGGCGGTAGGTGTTCCCGGTACAGTTGCTGGCTTATGGATGGCGCACCAGAAATATGGATCTTTACCTTGGGCCGATTTAGTTCAACCCGCCATTGATTTGGCAGAACAAGGAGTTCCTCTTAGTTTTACACTTGCACAACATGCAAAGCGATTTATTACAGATGCTCCTAATGAATTCATGAAGAACTTTTATACTAACGGAACTGGAATTCCATTAAAGATGGGGGAAATCTGGATACAACCACAATTAGCTAATACATTATCAGTTATTCGTGATCATGGACATGATGGCTTCTACGCAGGTGATATTGCCGAAAAATTAGCCAAATTTATGGCTGAACATGGA
>JAYPYN010000001.1:30249-33696 GCA_038154605.1 Balneolaceae bacterium | reverse complement strand
TATAAAGGTTTTGAAATCGTTTCAATGGGTCCTCCCTCTTCTGGTGGGGCTAGTATTATCCAAATGATGAATATGATGGAGTTAGTAGATTGGGATACGATCGAATTCAATTCAACAGACTATGTACATATTTTAGCTGAGAGTATGCGGCGAGCCTACGCCGATCGTGCTGAATTTCTTGGTGATCCAGATTTTAATCCAGATATGCCTATTGAACGCTTAATTTCGAAAGAACATGCACAAAATAGATTTAAATATATCGACTGGACAAAAGCATCTAAGAGCGATTCATCAACATTTGGTCAACTTTATGATGGGAGAAGTACAACCCATTTATCGGTAATGGATAAAGAAGGAAATGCTGTTTCTATGACTTATACACTTGAATGGTCTTATGGCTCAAGAATGGGATCATCGGAACTTGGCTTTATCCTTAATAATGAAATGGGCGACTTTAATCCACAACCTGGAATGACTAATACTAGTGGAAGAATCGGTACAAATCCTAATCTCATCGCACCTGAAAAACGTATGCTTTCTAGCATGAGTCCAACCATCGTCAAAAAAGATGGAAAACCATATTTAGTAATTGGAACTCCAGGTGGGCGCACCATAATTAATACTACATTTCAAACCATTTTAAATGTTTTGGAATTTAATATGCCCATTGATAAGGCCATAGAGGCTATGAAAATCCATCACCAATGGCTACCAGATATGATTTTTTACGAGCCGGATAAAATGACTCCAGAAACGAGAGAGGCGCTTAAGGTAATGGGACATGCTCTTTCTGATCGAAGAACCAATCTAGGTCGGCTTATGGGAATAATATATGATTCTGAATTAGAAATATTTATAGGCGCCAATGATAGTGGTAGCCCAGATAGTGGTGTCTCAGGATATTGATAGCTCAAAGCAAAAAAAAAAGATTTACTTTAAACTATCATAACTTCTGAATTGAAAATTTATTTCCCATCTAGTTCTTTCAGCATCTGATCTACAGCTGCTTCTAATTGTTGGTCGCTACCCTTATCAATTACACCGGGCATATTCTTTATTAAGATGTCTGGATTTATTTGGTTGTTTTCTAGCCATTCCCCAGCCTTATTTTTTGCACTTACAGGTACAACACCCCAATAACTTCCATTAGGTAATCCTTCCCAACCAGCAAAACTACATGTTCCTGGCACTGGCATCCCTACTGAAGTTCCTAGATCTAAATCTTCGAAGCCACTAGCATAGCAATGTCCGTCGCTGTACATGCTTTCATTAAAAAGTGCAATGACCGGTTTAGTCCATCTAGAAGTAGGCTCACCTCCAACTACTTTTGCCTCAGTAGCATAGGTTAAAAATTGAATTCCTGTAAAAAACATTTGCAAATCGGCGACTAAATCTCCTCCCCCATTATTTCGGGTATCAATTACAATTGCTTCTTTATCATAATATTTGCCCAACATATCATCTATAACTCCCCTAAATTGGCGATCCCCCATTCCAGATATATGCACATAGCCAAGTCTACCATTACTTCGTTTCAAGACTTCTGCTTCGTTTATATCCACCCAGCGTTGGTATCTTAGGGCGTATTCTGCCCCTAAACTAATTGGCTTAACCGTTATTTGTTGGGTATTTTTTCCTCGCTCATCTGTGATATCTAGCAATGTAAAATCCCCTACTTTACGATTTAAATATTTGGCTACATCTTCATCTGCTGACACTACTTGTCCATCAATTTTTTTGATGATCATACCTTTTTGTACGTCGAATTCTGCTTTATCTAATGGTCCACCTTTTAAGACCTCAGCGATTTTTATACCGTCCTCATCGTATTCATAATCCATAAATATCCCTAAAGATGCTGTTTCATCTCCTTGTGATAAACTTTGGCTATATCCACTGCCTGCGTGCGATACATTCAATTCCCCTAGCAATTCGCTAAGAAGTTCTGCAAACTCATACCCATTACCTGTATGTGCTACTTTAGGGGCATAGGCATCGCTCATTTGTTTCCAATCTATACCATGAAAAGTAGGCTCATAGAAAATTTTACTTGTTCTTAGCACCACATGCTCAAACATTGCTTTTCGTTCTGCATCTGCATCAAGCATCATTTCAGAACGAATAGATATTCCTGTTCTTTTTCCTGCTTTAGGATCTAATTTTGCGATTCTCCCCCCACTGAGTAAATATAAATGTTCCATCTTTGGATCCCATTGCAAGCTCCCCCCATTTGTAGCTAAAGGAATGGCTATTTTAGTTTCTTTTGTTCTTAGATCCGTGCTCCATAGATTATATCCTTTTTCAAACCGTGCAAGATAATATAAGGTACTAGCATCTTTTGAGAGAACGACATCACCAATTCTTGAGGAATGAATTGTGAAACGAGCCACACGATCTTCCATCCCTTTCCATTCAAAACTCAAAGAAATCTCTTTCTTTTCCTCGTCTTTATTTTCTTTGTCTTTATCCTTCTCATCATCTTCTTCGTTTTTCTTCTTATTCGCCTCTTCTATAGCTTTTTTTAGCTCATAATCATTTTTGCTAAGATTATATTTATCCCAGGCATCTTGCGTAAAAAACATGGAGTATATGTCATATTCAGTACTTCCACTGGTGGCATAACTTTTTAATCCGTTCCGGTTGCTCAACCAAATCATTTGCTTCCCTTCATTTACCCATTGGGCACCAACATCATAATATCCACTAGGAACTAATGTCTTCATTTCTTCTTTTCCCGAAGCATCGAGTAAAATGATATCGCTGTTGTTCAATAACTTCCTAAAGTCAGCTAGAATCCATTTACTATCAGGACTCCATGTAAAATTTTTATCCCCATCACGCATATGAAAAAGTTCATTGGGTGTTAATAGTGTAACTGTGTTACGTGTTGTGAGATCCATCACTCTTAAAGTTCGTCGATCTTCGATATAAGCCATTTTTTTACCATCAGGAGATATTTTCGGCAGATAATTATCCACCTCATTATTTGGCATCTCGATTATCTCTTCTTTTGTTAGAGTAGACGCATAGAAAAATGGCTCTTCTTCACGTACTTTTTTTGATTGAAAAATACTCCACTTTCCCTTTCTTTCACTTGAATAAATGACTGCATCCCCCTCACCTGACCATGTCAAAAAACGTTCTCGCTCTGGTGTTGAGGTTAATCTTTTAGTGTATTTACCCTCTGCCGAAGTAACAAACACTTCACCACGAGCAATAAAAGCAATTTCTTTTCCATTTGGGGAAATTGCCATTTCAGAAATACCGCCATTTATGGTAATTATTTCTTCTTGATTACTCACATCTTGAGTCCTAATGGTTAAATTTGGAACTATCTTAGGCTCTTCCCCCTCTTTCATGGTATATAATATTCCGTGATAACTAAACGCAATGGTATTTTCTGTATCCAGATTTGAATTTTTTGCCACCGATAAAAATCGAACGGGA
>JAYPYN010000001.1:27410-30239 GCA_038154605.1 Balneolaceae bacterium | reverse complement strand
CTCCAGTAGCTATTACTTTTTTGAAAACATTTATGGTACCAGCTCTTCCACTTAAAAAATAAAAGGCAGATTCATCAGCATTCCATGCAGGATTTCGATCTTCTCCCTCATATTTTGTGAGTTGGGTATGCTCTTTACTATCAAAATTATACATCCAAATATCTCGTGTTACTGCCGATTCATGATGCTTTCTCCATATATTTTCTCCTCCAGGTTTATCCTGATACAAAAACCCTCTGCCATCAGCTTTCAATGCAACGTATTCTGCTGGCACTGTAAGTACTTGTTTAATTTTCCCTCCAGAAACAGGAACTGTGTATAATTCTGTTTGGCTTGGCGTTGGATGCTGCCGATGGTCTACGAAATCCTGTCGAAAAGCACCAAAAAATATCGTCTTATCATCTTCTGAAAAGGAATACGGCGATTCATCGGAAGAATGGAAGGTTAAACGAGTTGCCTCTCCTCCTTTCACTGACATTGTG
Source organism: Balneolaceae bacterium (assembly GCA_038154605.1). Taxonomy (GTDB): domain Bacteria; phylum Bacteroidota; class Rhodothermia; order Balneolales; family Balneolaceae; genus HXMU1420-13. The sequence goes on along the minus strand of JAYPYN010000001.1, from coordinate 29,757 downwards.
AAAATATCAAAATTTCCATATCGATCAGATGCGAATGCGATATGTTTAGAATCATTACTCCAAACGGGCATATAATCATGTGCCGTGTGGAAGGTTAAGCGTTTTACTTCCTCACCACCTGTACTAGATGTAACATATAAGTCACCTTTGTAAGTAAATACAATGTGACTTCCATCTGGGGAAATTGCTGAATAACGAACCCACTCGGGGGTAATTTGTGCTTGAACATTTACATATAATAAAATTGCACCTATAATTGACAACAGAGATTTCATAAATACTAATAGTATGATGTTATAAATTTTTGATCGAAGACCTTCGAATGGTGAATGAGTTCCAACGTAGGATAAAATATTTAATAAAAAAAGATTAACTGCTTATTCGCTTTGGATATCTAATAGATTCTACCATCTCCTGAACCTCTTCAGGTGGATCTGGAAACGTAGTTCTAACTGTAAGTGACACAACTAGGTTTAATAACATCCCCAACGTACCAATTCCCTCTGGTGAAATCCCAAACCACCAGTTTTCTGGAATATTTAACTCCGGAAATAGAATTTTGAAATACACAATATAACTTAGTGTAAAGAGTAATCCTGCAACCATCCCAGCAACGGCTCCTTCCCGATTCATCTTCTTATAAAAAATTCCAAGTATAATAGCAGGAAAGAATGAAGCTGCTGCTAAACCAAAAGCTATCGCTACGACTTGAGCCACAAATCCAGGGGGATTAATTCCAAAGTATCCAGCTATCAAAACAGCTACTGCTGCCGAAATTCTTGCATATCTTAGCTCATCTTTATCTGAAATTTCAGGATTTATCTGTTTTTTGATCAGATCGTGGCTTACCGCAGTAGATATTACTAACAACAGCCCTGCGGCGGTGGATAGTGCCGCTGCAAGACCACCAGCAGCAACCAAGGCTGCTACCCAATTTGGCAATCCAGCTATTTCCGGGTTAGCTAATACCATGATATCTCTATCCACATAAAGTTCATTTTTAGAAGTGGTCTTTGGGTTAGTTAATAGTGGTTCTCCCAATTTCCCTCGAACAATTTCCCCATGTTCACGAATTATACTGGGTGCCCCTTCTATGGCTGGGCCTGGGCGATAATTAATACGTCCATCATCATTCTTATCAACCCAAGCTAATAATCCAGTTTCTTCCCATGTATTAAACCATTTGGGCATTTGTTCATAGGGCTGCTCGCTTACTGTTTCAATGAGATTGGTTCTAGAAAACACCGCAATTGCAGGAGCTGTTGTATATAAAATAGCAATGAAAATGAGTGCATACCCTACCGATATTCTCGCATCTTTTACTTTTGGCACGGTAAAAAAGCGTACTATAACATGTGGAAGACCAGCTGTACCAACCATCAAGGCAACGGTGATAAAAAATACATCCTGCATACTTTTATTACCAGAGGTATATTCGGCAAACCCGAGTTCTACATGCAATTGATCGAGCTTATCTAATAGATATATCCCTGATCCATCATTTAAGGTAGACCCGAATCCTATCTGTGGGATTGGATTTCCTGTTAACTGCATTGAAATAAAAAACGCAGGTACCATAAAAGCAAAAATGAGTACACAGTATTGGGCAACCTGCGTATAGGTGATTCCTTTCATTCCTCCTAACACAGCATAAAAAAATACAATGGCCATACCAATAACCACACCCCAAAAAATATCGACTTCAAGAAACTTGGAAAAAACAAGACCTACGCCCCGCATTTGGCCAGCTACATATGTAAAAGAAACAATCAATACGCAAATAACAGCAACTGTTCGGGCAACTTGCGAATAATACCTATCACCAATAAAATCTGGCACTGTAAATTTCCCAAATTTTCTAAGATAAACGGTGCCGTCGTATCCCATAAAAGAAATCAATCCTGCCATGGATAGAAAAGAAGCTGCCGACATCCAATCTGCCGCTGTTGCCATCCCGTTTGTAAGTGGATTTACATTACCTTCAGCCACATAAAATTCACTGGTAGATGCGGCCTTCGACCAGATAGCAATTCCTATATACACTGCGAAGCTTATGCCAACTAAAAGATAGGTCCAACTTTGTACATCCATCATTCGTCCTCCTCACTTACACCGAATTGTTTATCCAAACGATTCATCAAGAATACATAGATAAAAATCAAAATAACAAAAGAATAAATAGATCCTTGTTGTGCAAACCAAAAGCCCAATTTGAACCCACCAAGCTTAATTTCATTTAAGATTGGGACGAGGAGTATTCCAAAGCCATAAGAAACTACAAACCAAATAGTAAGTAGTGTACCTAGGTATTTTAAATTAATCCGCCAATATCCCTTCAGATCTCTAT
>JAYPYN010000001.1:25012-27400 GCA_038154605.1 Balneolaceae bacterium | reverse complement strand
AAGTATCTACTTTTTGATGGATTGGTGCAAATAGGATTTAAATCAAAAATCCCTAATCGATATCTCAATAAATGGAAATTTTATATTTCCTTACTTTAATATTAGATTTTATTAAACTTGTGAATATGTAATAATAATAGGTTATTTTTAATATTAGAATAATTAAAAAAACAAGTTTATACTATGAAAATTCTATCTCTACTATTTATTTTTCCTTTATTTATATGCTGCTCTGTGTCAGCACAAGAGACAAAAACTTCTGAAAAAAAAGAAGTAATTTTTTTAAAAGTTAAAGAGGCTTCATCTGGTTATTTTAATCCTGCAACGGGTATGAATTCTGGTGGTTCTTTTCCATCCTATAGTTTTAGAGTTGGCAGAGATGGGATCTATAAGGGAGTTGGGTTTAATGGTTCGAACCTTAGACCTCATCTAATAGGTGACTCAGAAGCTATAGCTGAGCTTGATAAATTTAGAAGTAAAAGAAATTGGATGATTGGCGGTATTGGTATTTTACTAGCTGGGGGTATTTACATAGCCTCGGTTGGGGTAACTGAAGGTACAGGTTCCTACACTAGAGATTACCAAGGGGGGACCTTAAAGCCAGTAGAGAAACAACAAATTACTACTGAAGGAATATTTGGAATTAGCTTGATGGTAGGTGGTCTAATTATTACAGCAGTGAATGGAATAGGCGCAACAAAGCATGTTGTTAATGCAGTTGAGCTTTATAATTCAAATATTTCTAATACCCAACAAACTTCCAACATTAAAGTTTCTACTATACTAAATAGTCAACTAATTGGTGCGCGTGTTTCTTTAAATTTTTAGTATTTATCTTACTAGAAATAAGAACTATCAATTAATCAAAAAAACCCTAATTGGTATAAAACAATTAGGGTTTATCATGTTTCTCCAAAAAAAACATTATAATTTTGGATTTTAGATTCTCAATTTATTAACTACAGCCAGATGTAGATCCGCAGGTGATACATTTCATACACGTACCATTACGCACCATGGTCATACTTCCACATTCTGGGCAAGCATCACCCGTATAACCAAGCTGCTTAGCTTTATCATATTCACTTTCGTAGCTAGATGTTGCTTTCACAATTGGAGCAGTAGCCTCTGGAGTAGCTACAGGTACTGATGCCGGAGCAACAGCAACTACAGGAGTCACAGGTTTTGTAGAATCTGGAGTCTCTGATGGACGCAAATCTCGCGTAGTTATCTGATCTGCTGGTACGTGGGCGAGATCTTCACGACCTAAATAGGTTACTGCCAATTCACGGAAGATATAGTCGATCACAGATGTACTCATTTTAACATGTGGATTTCCATTAACCATACCGCTTGGCTCAAATTTAGTAAAAACAAATGCATCTACAAATTCCTCTAAAGGCACACCATGTTGTAGACCAAGAGAGATGGAGATGGCAAAGCAGTTCAATAAACTTCTAAATGCTGCACCTTCACGATGCATGTCGATGAAGATTTCTCCGAGTTGGCCATTTTCATACTCACCAGTTCTTAGATAAACACTTTGTCCTCCTATTTTTACCTTTTGGGTGTATCCTTCACGTCTAAAAGGTAATCTCTGGCGACGAGCAACATATTTATGAATAATGCGCTCTGCTATTTCTACTACTTTGTCTTGGGCTACTGTTGTAGCCTGATCTACAACTTCTTCTTCTTCTTCGAGCTCCTCAAATACATCAGCCATACTATTCAATGGCTGACTTAGTTTAGACCCATCTCGGTATAAAGCGTTGGCTTTTAGCATCATCTCCCAAGACAACATATAGGCATCTTTCATGTCCTGTACCGTTGCGGCATTGGGTAGATTTATGGTTTTAGAAATAGCGCCGGAAAGGAAAGGTTGCGCTGCCGCCATCATTTTAATATGACCTTTAGCTGAAATATATCGTGTTCCAATTCTTCCACATTTGTTTGCACAATCAAATACTGCTAAATGCTCTTCTTTCAATGCTGGTGCGCCTTCTACGGTCATTGTACCGCATACATAATCGTTCGCAGCTTGTATTTGGTTTTTTGTAAATCCTAGATGTTTGAGAAGATCGAATGTGAAATCTGAAAGCTGCTCTTCAGTTATTCCAAGTGTATTTTTACAAAAGTCTTCCCCTAAAGTAAACTGATTGAAGGCAAACTTAATATCGAAGCTACTTGGTAAAGCTGCTTCAATAGCTTCTATCTTATCGTTCGAAAAACCTTTTTCGGCTAATGTTTGTGGATTTATAAAAGGACAACCTTGTAGAGTGGCTGCTCCTTTTGCATAATTAATTATGCCTTCGGCTTCTTTTGGGGAATAACCTAAATTTTTAAGAGCAGCAGGTACACTATTATTTATAATTTTGAAATAGCCACCAC
>JAYPYN010000001.1:15671-24916 GCA_038154605.1 Balneolaceae bacterium | reverse complement strand
GTTGTATCGCAATCCATCACTAAACCAATAGTTCCGGTAGGAGCAAGTACAGTAACCTGTGCATTTCTAAAACCATTTTTCTCACCTAAAGAAAGAGCCGAATCAGAGGTTTCTTGAGCCGCTTTAAGCAAGTAATCTGGGCAAATTGCTGCATTAATTCCGAAAGGTGTTACAGTTAAACCTTCGTATTGGTTTGGTGCCAAATTGTATGCTGCCCGACGATGATTTCTCATCACACGCAACATATGTTCCTTATTTTTTTCATAGCCCGCAAATGCCCCAAGTTCACCAGCGAGTTCTGCACTTGTTTCATACGATTTCATATGCATTATAGCTGTAATTGCACCTGTTATTGCTGCGGCTTCATCAGAATCGTATGGGATACCTTGAACCATTAAAGCGGCTCCAATATTAGCATATCCAAGCCCAAGAGTTCTGTAAACATATGATAGTTCAGCAATTTCTTTGGATGGGAACTGAGCCATCAATACCGAAATTTCTAGAACGGTAGTCCAAATTCGACTCGCAAATTTTAAAGAGGCTACATCAAATTCGGAATAAGAATCGTCTTTGAAAAATTTCATCAAATTTAACGAAGCTAAATTACATGCTGTATTATCAAGGAACATGTACTCTGAACATGGATTGCTTGCTCGTATTTCGCCATCTTCTGGACAAGTATGCCATTCATTAATAGTATCATGGTATTGCGTACCAGGATCAGCACTCGCCCAGGCTGCATATGCAATTTGATCCCACATTTCGGACGCAGGAATTGTTTTACAGGGTTCAGGCTCTCGACCTTCAAGGGCTGCTTTTTCTTTTTCAACTCTCCAATAAAGATTCCAGCTGGTATTATCCTTAACCGCTCTCATAAAGGTGTTTGGTACACGAACAGAATTATTCGAGTTTTGACCTGCTACCGTGGCATATGCTTCTGAGTTCCAATCGGTATCGTATGTTTCGAATTCTAAATCTGTAAACCCTTGTGCAGCAAGCTGTATTACCCGCTCAATGTAATTTAAAGGAACTTGATCGCGCTTCGCTTGGCGTATAACAGCACCTAGTTCTTTATTTTTAAGTGGATCACGACTCATAGCACCGTTAAAAGTGCGCCCTTCTATTTCTACCGGTGTATGGCAAAGCTTTATAATATCCTTAAGGTGTTTTTGGGTAATCTTGGATCCTGCTACCAGTGCAGCAACCTTCTGCTCTTCTTTTACTTTCCAATTTATGTATTCTTCGATATCAGGATGATCTAGATCAAGAGTTACCATTTTTGCAGCTCGACGAGTAGTACCTCCAGATTTAATAGCTCCGGCAGCACGATCGCCAATTTTTAGAAAACTCATTAGTCCAGATGATTTTCCTCCTCCACTTAAGGGTTCGTTTGCGCCACGAATCATCGAAAAATTGCTACCTGTTCCAGACCCATATTTAAAAAGACGCGCCTCACGAACCCATAAATCCATTATACCGCCTTCATTTACCAAATCATCATCTACGCTTTGTATGAAACAAGCATGAGGTTGGGGATGGGTGTACGAATCTTTAGAACGAGTTAATTTACCTGTTTTAGCGTCAACGTAATGATGACCTTGCGCCGGACCGTTTATTCCATATGCCCAATGTAAACCTGTGTTAAACCACTGTGGGCTGTTAGGGGCAGCCATTTGATTGGCTAACATATACGCGAGTTCATCATAAAAAACTTTAGCGTCGGCTTCCGTATCGAAGTAATTATGTTTCCATCCCCAATACGTCCAGCACCCAGCTAAACGGCTAAATACCTGTCGGCTATCAACTTCATGAGAAAAACGACTTTCTACACCCACGCTTTTAAGTTCGTTTTCATCCGCTACAGAGCGCTGCAACCAAGTAGGCACGCCCTTTTCTTTCACTTTCTTTAGTTTGGTAGGAACCCCTGCTTTTCGAAAATATTTCTGAGCAATAATGTCTGTTGCCACCTGCGACCAACTCTCGGGTACTTGTACTTTTTCCATATGAAAAACCTGAGAACCATCTGGGTTTTTTATTTCTGATGTACGGCTTACAAATTTGATGGAATCATATGGTGTTTTCCAATCTGACTTGGTATAAAAACGGGTAAATTTCATGGATGGTTAATCGTATTAAATTCTAATTGCCTTCTTTATTGCTTACTAGCGAACCCTATCTTCGAGGATGTACTCATTTAGAAGTGTCTAGTAATATATACGCCAATAGATAGTCAAACAAATTAATTCTGCATTTCTTTTCCACAAAAACATTTACTTATCCACATTAGAAATTTCATCGATATGAATAATATGGATGCAATATTTATTATTATAATTTTAATTATATAATTATATGTATTTATTAAAAATACATCCCTTTATTGTACTATTAAGGGCTTAATCAACTCGTCAAGGTAAAATAGTTTTCCACATTTATAAATTTCTTTAGCAAATTATTTTATAATATATATCAAGAAATTATACATTATTTTATATAACTTTATTTCGTAATTTATTTTATAATAAATTTGAAAAATTATGGTTAATTTAATTAAAATGTACCATTGTGTGGATCGAGAATAACAGTTTATATAGAAGCAAATCTCTCCTTTTTACAATATTTATGTTTTTTTAAACGAACCACATTTAGAAGTTACTTCAGAACCTTTTACAGAAATATTTCCTCATATCCAGTAGGGGATAAATTGAGTAATTAAATTTAAAATTAAAGGAACATTCTTTTCTAAGGTGCGTAGCAATGCCCAATTAATACAGAAAAATTTAGAAAATGAATATTCGACATTTTGCATTCTTTTCAATCATAGCTACATCTACAATCTTTTCACTCATAGCTTGCAATACTGGAAATAAAAAAAGCGATCAAAAAAATAGTAGCGATACCACAATTGTTATTCCTGTTGAGGTAAATAATGTAAAACGGGGAAACATTTCAGCTTATTACTCAAATACAGCAACCCTAGAAGCAGTACAAGAGGCAAATGTAGTTTCTAAAGTTCGGGGATTGGTTCAGAAAATTTATTATGAAGAAGGTGATTATGTTCAAAAGGGAGAAATATTGGCAAAAATTGAAGATGATCAGTATAGAATTGAAGCGGAACGCGCCAAAGCAACTCGGGATCGCATGTTCAATGATTACCAAAGAAATGCAGAATTATTTGACAAGGATTTGATTAGTGCTGAAATTTTTGAAAACTCAAGATTCGAATATGAAGCTCAAAAATCTGCTTATGAACTCGCTAATCTAAATTACACATACACCAATATTTCATCGCCTATTGATGGAATTATTTCTGAACGATTAATCAAGATTGGGAATATGATTGGAACAGATCAACAAGTTTTTAAAGTAACAAATTTCGATCCAATACAAGCCATTCTTTACTTACCAGAACATGAACGGGCTAAAATAAAAGTAGGCCAATTTTCGGAGTTAATTGCAGACGCTTTACCAAACCAATTGTTTTATGGAAAAGTTGAAAGAATTAGCCCTATCATCGATCCAGCTACTGGTACATTTAAGGTTACCATATACATGGATAAAAACCAGACTGAATTACGACCAGGTATGTTTAGTAGAGTAAAAATCGTGTATGATACCCGCTTAAATGCACAAATGATTCCAAAATCAGCCATAATCTCTGAAGATGAAAAGCAATCGGTATTTATAATTAAAGATTCTCTTGCTTATAAAAAACAAATACGCACAGGCTACATTAATGGTACAAATATTGAAGTTATTGAGGGTTTGGATGATGATGATATTGTGGTTACTACAGGTCAGGGTAGTCTTATTGATTCTACAAAAGTAAACATCGTAAGTTTTTAATAAAATATTGAAAATATTATGAAACTCATTGATTTTTCAATAAAACGCAAGGTAACTGTGAGCATGTTCACAGTGGCAATCCTACTTTTTGGGATAGTATCTCTAACGCGCTTAAATGTAAATTTACTACCCGACCTAAGTTATCCTACCCTTACTATTCGCACCGAATTTACGGGGGCAGCACCCATCGAGATTGAAAACCTAATCACAAAACCTATAGAAGAAGCAGTTGGTGTTGTTAAAGGTGTAAAAAAAATTCGTTCAATCTCAAAAACAGGCCAGTCTGATGTGGTATTAGAATTTGCTTGGGGCACCAATATGGACATAACAAATCTAGATGTAATTGCGAAATTAGACGCCTTGCAACTACCACTAGAAGCAAAAAAACCTATAACATTAAGGTTTGATCCTACGCTTGACCCTGTAATGCGATACGCACTCTATTTTGATGAGGAAAATCCTCAAAATAAATCCGAAAACAATATTACCGTTGATTATGCATCGGAAGATCCATCACTAAATAACCCTGATGCTATCGCAAAGCTAAAGCAACTAAGAATTATGGCGGATGAGCTGCTTAAGAAAGATCTTGAATCTTCTGATGGAGTTGCGGCAGTAAAAATTAGTGGAGGTTTAGAAGATGAAATTCAAATAAATATTGATCAAAGCCGATTGGCATATTTAAACATCCCTATTGAAACTGTTACAAACCTATTACAAGCAGAGAATGTAAACCTTTCTGGTGGTAGATTAGAAGAAGGCACCCAACAATATCTTGTTCGTACACTCAATGAATTCCGAAATATAAAACAAATCAACAATGTTGTTGTTAATGCTGCCCCAGGAAAAACGGTTTATTTAAAAGATATAGCCGATGTAACCCAATCATATAAAGAACGAGAAGCTATCACACGATTAAATGGAATGGAAGCCGTAGAAGTAGCCATCTATAAAGAAGGCGATGGAAATACGGTGGCTGTAGCTAATGCCATTTCTAAACGGATTGACAAGATCAAAAAAATGTTGCCACCAGGCATGAGCTTGGAAAAAGTATACGATCAATCGGTCTTTATATCTTCTGCGGTAAATGAAGTACGCAATGCAGGAATAATCGGTGGAATTCTAGCAATTCTTATTCTTTACTTTTTCTTAAGGAATTTTTGGACTACCGTAATTATTTCGATTTCTATACCCGTTTCAATTATCGCTACCTTTAATTTGATGTATGGCAATGATATAACCCTCAACATTATGTCGCTTGGAGGTATTGCACTCGGTATTGGCATGTTGGTTGATAACTCTATTGTAGTATTGGAGAATATTGCCAGACATCGCGAAATGGGAAAAAGCATGCTTAAATCGGCTCAAGATGGAGCCGGAGAAGTAGGTACTGCTGTAATTGCATCTACATTAACTACCATTGCCGTTTTTTTCCCTTTAGTTTTTGTTGATGGTATTGCTGGGCAATTATTTCGAGATCAAGCTTTAACGGTTACATTCTCATTGTTGGCATCATTAATTGTAGCAATCACATTAATTCCAATGATGTCATCATTAGGTGGAAGGAAAAAAGAAATCCCACCTCTAGTTCTAGATGAACCTAAAACTTACATAGGCAGAATATTTAGAACACTTCGCTTATTCTTTTTTTACACAATACCATCTACACTAAGCATGGGGTTAAGATATACAATCGCTGGAATTACTTTCATTTTTAGATGGATGTTCCATTACCCTTTGATAGCCTTCGATAAAATATACAGAGCCATAGAATCTATATATGAACGTGTATTAACTAGCGCCCTAAACCATCGCTTAATAGTAGTAAGTATCGCTGTTTTAGCATTTGCTGGATCGCTTACTTTACTTCCCAAAATTGGCATCGAATTAATTCCACAATTGTCGCAAGGTGAATTCAAAGTTGAGTTTAAATTACCTCCTGGCACACCTATAGAACAAACAGATGCAGCTTTAAAAACCGTACAAAAAGTAACCAATACAAATGCTAATGTGCGATCCAGTTTTGCTGTAGCAGGTACTGGAAATCGTATGGATGCGAATCCTGATGAGGGCGGAGAAAATTGGGGAGAATTAAATGTAATGCTTGCCTCTGGGGCTTCATCAACATTAGAAGAAGAAACGATGGATGCTATGAGAACTTCATTGATCCAAGTACCCGGCTTGCAATACAAATTTTCTAGACCTTCCCTGTTTTCCTTTTCTACCCCTGTAGAAATTGAAATAAGTGGATTTGATTTAGAAAATTTAAAAAAAGTAAGTGACGAACTTGCTCGTGCGATGAACGCAAACCCACGCTATGCAGATGTTAAAAACACAATGGAAGTCGGTTCTCCTGAAATCCAAATAGTGTTTGATCGCGACCGCGCTGCAACTCTTGGACTTCAAGTTCATGAGGTAGCAAATAGACTTGTTCGTAAAGTACGCGGAGATGTCGCTACACGCTATTCTTATAGAGATCGTAAGATTGATGTGTTAGTAAGAGCTAGACAAGAAGACCGATCTTCGATAGATGATATAAGTAAAATAATTATAAATCCTACTGCTCCTAAACCTATACCATTAAGCGCCATTGCCAATATAAGAGTAGCAAATGGTCCTAGCGAAATTCGCAGATCATCCCAACAACGTGTGGCGCTGGTTTCTGCTAATTTAAATTATGGCGATCTTGGTGATGCCGCCGTGGATGTACAAAACACCATTAATAACATTGCTATGCCTGTTGGAACATCAGCACGGATTGCCGGACAAAACGAAGAAATGTCTGAATCTTTTCGATCTCTCTTATTTGCTCTTTCTCTAGCTATTTTTTTGGTGTATTTAGTGATGGCTTCCCAATTTGAATCGCTTCTACATCCGTTCATTATCCTACTTACTATTCCGCTAGCATTAATTGGGGCAATACTTGCCTTATACATCACAGGAACTACCATTTCTGTAGTTGTTTTTATTGGGTTGATACTACTTGCTGGTATTGTTGTTAATAATGCAATAGTACTTATTGATTTAATCAATCAAACCCGCCAACAAGGAGTGGAGAAATACAAGGCAATAATGGAAGGGGGTAAATCCCGTTTACGCCCCATCTTAATGACTACATTGACCACTACTCTTGGCTTAATTCCATTAGCCATAGGGTTTGGTGATGGAGCTGAACTAAGGGCACCTATGGGTATTACAGTAATTGGAGGATTGTTAGTTTCTACCTTGCTTACCCTTGTTGTAATTCCAGTTATGTACTCGCTGTTGGATTTCAAAGACTATACTGTAGATGATGAACTTGAAGCTTTAACCATAGAATCATGAGCTTCACCGAATATTCCATTCGTCGTCCAGTAACCACTATGATGGTATTTATAAGTCTAGTAGTGGTTGGTGTTATTGCTACAAGACTGGTGCCTCTCGAATATATGCCAGATATCACATTTCCTGGTGCGTACATAAATATTCCTTATCCAAATGCTTCGCCAGATGAGGTGGAAGAGCAAGTAATTAAACCCATAGAAGAAGCCTTAGCTACCATTAGTGGTGTGGATCGTATCAACTCTAATTCGGGTGAAAACGGGGGTGGAATTCAGATTAATTTTAATCAAGGGAGTGATATTGATCTTAAAGCGATTGAGATTAAAGAAAAAATTGAGAGTATTAGAAATCAGTTACCAAATGATTTTGAATACTACAACATTTATAAATTTGAAGAAGGTGGCTCGAACACCTTACAGCTAAGAATATCCTCTGAAAGAGACCTTACTAACGCCTATGATCTATTAAATAGAAATTTAAAACAACGTATTGAACGCCTAGATGGAGTTGGGCAAGTTAATTTGTATGGGGTAGAAAAGAAGGAAATTAGAATCGAGTTAATTAATGATCGAATTCTTTCCTACGCAATAGATTTAAACGATCTAACACGAGTATTACAACAATCTAGTTTTTCTACATCGGCTGGTAAAATTACAGATGCTGGTTTACGATATAATGTACGCCCAATGGGGGAACTTAGAAATGTAGAAGATATTGAAGAACTAATCATAGGAGAGAATAACCTCAAAGTTAAAGATATTGCAGTTGTAAAATACATTGAACCCGTGCGAAATAATGCACGGCATTAAGATCAAAAATATGCCATAGGGCTAGATATCGTAAAAGAGTCGTCCGCTAATACTATTGCTACTGTCGATCGAGTGTTAGCAGAAATAGAGGCGATCAATAAACTACCTGAAATGCAGGGAATCAGAATTTTTGAAATGTTCAATCAAGCCGATGGAATCATGATCTCGTTGAAAGAGCTTCTAAATTCTGGATTAATCGGCGCCATTTTATCGTTTTTGGTGTTGCTTTTCTTTCTGCGCCAGTTTACCACCACCCTTATTGTAGCTACTGCCGTTCCATTTTCATTGATAGTAACTCTTGGCTTTTTTTACTTTATGGGTATTTCTATAAACATCCTTTCTATGACAGGTTTGATTCTTGCTATTGGGATGTTGGTAGACAATGCGGTTGTTGTAACAGAAAATATCCACCGGCACCAGCGAATGGGATTTGGGCATAAAGTAGCAGCCGTTCTAGGAGCCAAACAAGTAGGTATTGCGGTAACAGCTGGCACACTTACCTCTATTGTTGTTTTTCTACCAAACATAGTAAATGAAAGTTTTGTAGCTCCTTATATGTACTATATTGGAATGCCAATTATTATTTCTCTTATCGCCTCCCTTTTAATCTCACTTACAGTAATCCCTCTTTTAACCTCAAAAATTCCACCACCCAAGAAGGTAAAACGTACCATAATTGATAAATTTTCTGAGATATATGCAAAATTTCTAGCTTGGTTTATTAAACGGCGATGGGTTTCAAGCATTAGTATTTTGTTATTACTACTAAGTGGTTTAATACCCTTATTAGGTCTAAATGTTGAAATGTTTCCAAAGGTTGAAGAACGCGAAATAAGTCTTAAATATAATCTTAATGCTACATATACATTAGATAAAGTAAAAGAGACCGTAGATACTGTTGAGAAATATTTATACGATAATAAGCAAAAGTTCGAAATTCAGTCAGTCTATACCTATTACGATCCCGATGAAGCAATTTCTACTATTCTTTTGATTGATGAAAATGAGGCGAAAAAATCTGTACCAGCCATCAAAAAAGAAATAGAGGAGCACCTGCCTTTGGTTACCATTGGCGAACCTAGCTTCGAATATAGAAATAGAAATAGTGGAGAGGCCATTAAAGTATATATTAATGGCGAATCTATGGAGGTTTTAGAAGGCCTAGCTGAACAAATTGAATGGAGATTAAGTCAGGTAGACGGTCTTACTGATATTAAATCTGATGCAGAAACAGGTAAAAATGAACTCCAACTAACAATTAATCAAGAT
>JAYPYN010000001.1:12140-15661 GCA_038154605.1 Balneolaceae bacterium | reverse complement strand
ATCAAGATCGTGCACGAGTTTATGGGCTTACCACATCAGAAGTTGCACAAACTGTTTCAAATGCAGTGCGTGGATTTAATATACGCCGTATAAGAGGCGAACAATCTGAGATTGATGTGATTCTTGCTCTACAAAATTCAGATCGGCAAACTGTTGATGACCTAAAAGAACTCAGTATCACCTCAGGGAATAATCAAAGTGTTAACCTATCAAGTATTGCCACTTTCGAGGAAACAAAAGGTCCAGGTCGTATTTTTCGACAAAATCGAAAAACTTCATTAGGGGTAGCGGTAAATCTAGATGGCATTACTATAGATAAAGCTAGACCAATCATAAAAGAAGTGATGAATCAAATTATATATCCTGCAGGTTACGGTTGGGGATTTGGCCGTAGTTTTGATGATGATACAGAAGCTTTGAACGTAATGCTATTTAATATCAGTATCGCATTCTTCTTAATATATTTGGTAATGGCTTCCTTGTTTGAATCTCTGATTTACCCTAGTAGCATTTTAACCTGCATTCTGTATGGGATTGTAGGTATTTTTTGGTTCTTCTTTCTTACTGGAACCACTTTCGATTTTATGACCATGATTGGTATATTAATTTTAATGGGTATTGTAGTAAACAATGGAATTGTACTCATTGATCATATATTACATTTACGTAGCGAAGGGCTTAGCAGGCATGAAGCTATTGTTCAAGGCGGAAAAGATAGAATGCGTCCTATTTTGATGACAGCTGGCACCACCGTTCTTGGTTTAATACCCTTAGCTTTAGGAACAACACTTATTGGCGGCGACGGACCACCATATTTCCCAATGGCACGTGCCATTATTGGTGGACTTACTTTCTCTACGGTTGTTACGCTTATTGTACTCCCATCCATTTATATCATACTTGATGATTTAAAGGTTTGGAGACAACGAATTGGCGTAATGTCTGCCATAAAATAATGATCTTCTAATTCGCTAATTTCTAATAAGAGTTTTTTTTATGTTCTACAAAAAATAATGCTCAAAAACTCTCCCCATACCGAACAATTTACAATACGCGCAAATGAAGTAGATACATCTGGAAAACTTACACTACCTGCAATCTGTAATTTTTTTCAAGAAGTAGCAGGTAACAACGCCAAAGATCTAAAATTTGATATCACTGATATGCAACAACAGAATCTTACATGGGTGCTGCATAGGATGGACATCAACATAAAGCGTAAAGTACAATGGCGAGAAACTATACATCTAGAAACTTGGCCCGCAGCAGGTGATTCATTAAGAGCTTACAGAAATTATCGAATAATTGACTCTAAGCATCAAGAGATTGGTAATTGTTTGAGTTACTGGATGGTAATGAATCTAGCAACAAGAAGACCTTCACGCATACCCCAAGAAGTACTAGATTTGCGTCTTTCAGATAAACCGCATGTAACACTTGTAAAAAACAATAGAATGAAGCCTTTTACAACGCAAGGTACTGAAAAGGAAATTATTGTTCGCCGTGCAGATGTTGACATGAATAATCATGTGAATAATGTACGATATATTGAATGGATGCTTGAAACATTAGATTTAGAAATCGTGGATAAAATTCAGAACTTCGATGTTATGTTCATTAAAGAAACTTTTGTTGATAATCGATTAATTTCCTCCTCCTACCGAGATGAGGATCATATTTTTTTTAAAATCACAAACTCCCAAAGCCAAATTCTATCTATTGCAGAGGCAACTATATAAGCTAAATTAATCCCATTTAGGAGCAAAGGGAGGGTTTACGATTCGTAACGATTTTTCTAATTCATCGATGGCATAAAAATCATCATCTTGTAATTCAAAATCATAAATATTAATGTTTTCTTGAAGATGAGAGACCGACGTTGATTTAGGTATTGCCACCACTTGTTCTTGTTCTACTAGCCAACGCAACGCAATTTGAGCAGAGGTTTTTCCATATTTTTCACCAATTTCAACCAAAAGAGGATTCTTTAGAATATGACCTTGAGCCAACGGGCTATAGGCCGTGATTAAGAGATCATTCTCAACAGCAAAATCTAATAAATCGAACTGCCCAAGCATTGCATGATATTCCACTTGATTGCAGAATATCTGAGCGCCTAAGTCCTGCACCACTTCTTTTACTAAGGCAAGCGGGAAATTACTTACCCCAATATTAAGTGTTCTTCCCTGTTCTTTTAAGGTGAACATCGCCTCCAAAGTTTTTTTTATTTGTATATCATTTCGAGGCCAATGAATAAGTAATAGATCAACATACTCAACTTGCAAACTTAGCAACGATTCTTCCATAGAAGCTAGCAATCGCGCAGGTTCTAGGTTAAAACGGTCGATTTTTGTTGTCAAAAAAAGATCCTCTCTATCGATATGCGCATGTTTTAAGGCTTGCCCAACCATTTTTTCATTTTGATAATCTTGAGCGGTATCAATATGGCGGTATCCCATACTTAATGCAGATTTAAGCACTTGTTCTCCTGATGCACCTATTAATTTAAACGTGCCTAGTCCAATTTCTGGAACCTCTATCCCTTGAATGTTTTTCGAGTTCATGGCAGATGTAGATTGGTATGTAATTTTGGATTTAGATGTTATTTAACCAGTGTCATTTTTCGAGTTATAACTTTATTTCCTACCTCAAGTTGATATATGTACATTCCACTTGGATATCCAGTAGCATTCCATTCATAGCGATGCTCTCCAAATTGCAATGGACCATCCTGTAATATTGTAATAAGCTGCCCTACAACGTTGAATATAGAAAGCTTTACCTCTTGATTCTCTGGAAGATAAAATGATAGAAATGTTGCAGGGTTAAACGGGTTTGGATAATTTTGATGTAATGTAATTACTTCTGGAACGTCATATCCAGTCTCGTTAAAATCTGGTGTTGTAATTAATAGATTATATTTTTTATTGATTACTGCTGATTTGAATACTAATATTTCTTTTTGTGTCGATATCTCATCTTTAAAGGGGGTGGTATATTCTAATATAAATTCTTTTCCGGGGGATAATGGATACCGGATATTTTGCTCAACATCCTCTATATATAGATCCCAACCACTTTGCATATTCCATTCTTTTACTTTTAGAGCTATTACATCAGATTGATGATTCAACACACCAAGAGGAAACTTCAGATAAGTTTCATTCAGAAGTTCTGTGTGAATTTCGTCCATCCAATTTCCCAGTATTGAAACTCCAATAATAGGTATGTTTTGGTTTGTACCATCGAATCCTAAATTCAAATAAGGGTTTAATCTAGATCGTCGAGTAAATGATAAAGCATCATAAACATTAACCTTTAATATACTTTCCCCATTATCTGTACTTGCTACTACATCGAAATTAGAAATGGGTTCCTCTAAAGCTAAATTATCCTCTTGATAGGGAACACTAAAAGATGGTTTTATAATACATGTTGAACGTTCAAAAACAGAATCTGATTTCAACCAAAAAAAATCGTTTTTATGTAAAAAACTACTTTTATTTATAGAAATTAAACTT
>JAYPYN010000001.1:0-12130 GCA_038154605.1 Balneolaceae bacterium | reverse complement strand
TGATTTTCATCGTATTTAAAAAGATTTGGATGAATGTAATTTTCACCAATTTTTTGTTCAATTTGATAAATAAAATCAGATACTTTCATTGAATCATATGCAGCAAATTGAATAAAATTATACCCTTCTTTACCTTCAATTAGTCCATTACTATTACCATCTGTTGCTGATAAGGAAAGCTCCCATTCTTTAAGCACCGCTTTAGTATCATTAAATTCAGAATTTTCAAAAGATCCATTTTCATTCGATAAATTATCATTCGATAAAGGCATTGATGCAAATAAACTTAGCCCATATAATGAATCGGAATCTATAGATTTAGTATTTCTAAAGGTCTGCTGTTCTTCATCCCAAAAAAATAATTCAACTTCCTCATTCATTTTTGATGAACTGTATGGTAGCCAATTAGATTTTTTCTTTAAGTCAGGTTTACTTTCACTTTCATTAATACCCGCTGAAGAAGAAGTTTCGATTGGATTTATGGTGTCATAGGTTATTTTTGTATTTAACCTTGTGCTAGAATTAGAGTCTTTACCTTCTTTATGGATATTGTTTAGTTCTTTTGTTTGGTTCTCCGAAATTATTTTTCCATAATCATCTATCAGCAAGATATTATTTAAATTCTGTTTATTTGGTGAGTCATAATTCCATCTAGAATGCTTCAATTCCTCCAACTTTATGCTTCGTTGTTCTAATGGTGCTAAAGGTGCTACATTCTTAAATGTATACATATTACCCTGAAATCTGATGTTCCAGTTTTCAAAATGTATCTGCACTAATTCGTTATTACTAAGTACAATATGATCAAAATCATATTCGGGTTTACCCTTTGCATAAAAAATCGAAATATCGGGCTTTTCATTATCGATAATTATTGCTGCATGGCTGATAAAATCTCCAAAAGAGCCTTGTGTAAGGTTATTGAGTTCAAATATTAATGATTCATTATCTTCGTAGAAAGAATCATTATTAGTTGGTATTTTAAGTGTGTGTATTGCATCACCTATTAAACCAGTAAAGTTTATTCTTTTTGATTTAAACAATGAAGCATCATTTGTATCAGCAGTACTAAATTTATCTTTTACTTCTACATCAACTTCTAAGCGGGAACCATCATGCTCATATATTGCAAGTTCTAGGACCAAGCTATCCCCCTCTATAACTGACGATGTTATACTTTTAAATTCTATTACTGGTGCTTGCAAAACTCTAAAGAATGTTTGGAAATGTATAAATGGTTTTTTGGATGATTTCCAATGTTGGGGATTAAGGACCAAACTCTTTATCGTAGAAGTCGTTCCAGATGCCCCATTTTTTAAATAATATTGGTGATTACCCTCGCTTCCAAGATGTATATTTGGGAAAGAAGAATTTTTACTTAGTGGATAAGATTTTTTATCATCTCCCCAACTTATGCTAAATATAGACCTTATCTCTTCATTATTTTCTTGAATTATTGTAATACCGCCTGTAATAGGATTCAAGGAAAGGACCCCTTTCAAAGCTAGTACATCAGAAAGATTATTAGAAATTATAAATGTATTCCCAGCCTTAATCGGTTTTAAAAGTGTTATCTGTAATTTCGAATCAAAATCATTACCCTTGACCAATGTAAATTGTGTGCCAGCTTGTAGATCAAAAACTGGAAGAATTTCAACCGAAGAGTTAGATGTATTTATTGATACTACTAAAAGGTCGCCAGATAAAAAAGAGGTCTGGGAGTAGCTATTAATTGAGTAAACCCATAAAAGAAGCAATGACGATAATAATTTGCCCAATGTAATTCCTTTATTTGAAACATTTATGCGGTACAAACGATGATAAATACAGCATACTGCAATTAAAGGTTTATTTTTGAAAATGGCACATTAAATTTTCAATTGATTTAAATTTAATCTTCAAGATTAGGTTCATTTAGTTTACCTTCGGTTGCTGCCACAACATATGAAACGGCAGCATCACCTGTAATATTAACTACTGTTCTACACATATCTAGAATTCTATCAACACCTAAAATTAGTGCAATTCCAGCGGTAGGAACATTTATAGATTCAAGAACTACTACTAGCATTACAATACCGGCCCCAGGAACACCGGCAGCCCCTACCGATGCCGCCGTAGCTGTTAGTACAATCATTAACTGTTGGGCAATAGTTAAATCCATGCCTAATGCCTGAGCAATAAACACAGCCGCAACCGCTTGGTATGCGCTTGTACCATCCATATTTATGGTTGCTCCAACCGGAAGTACAAAACTTGACACTTCTTCATCTACACCTAGGTTGTTCTCTACTCTTTCCATGGTAACTGGAAGCGTAGCTGAACTGGAACTGGTACTAAAACCTAATAACATAGCTGGACGAATGGCCTTAAAAAAGGTTGTCAACTTCATTCTCCCCTTACTAAAAACTTTAAACATCGCAGCATAGACCAAGAAAACGTGCAATAATAATGCAACTACTAAAGTAATACTATACTGCCCCAAAGCTGCTAACAATTCCATCGCTTTACTTAAATCATCGCCAGCAAGATCAACTATCAAGCCTGCCATTAATGCAAAAACACCATAAGGGGCTGTTTTCATGATAAGATCAACAATGAGAATTATCACATCATTAAAAGCATCAAAAATCTGTACCAATGTTTTCCCTTTTTCACCTCCTAGCTTTACAATTCCAATTCCTAATAAAATTGCTACAAATACTACTTGCAACATATTGGCATTATTAGAAGCCGATGCGAAAAAATTTGAAGGCACAATATCTACAATGATATCTAATTTTCCCCTTTCTTTAACTTCTTGGGCTGATTTCTCCCTTCCTTCAATAGACTCACTATACGTAGCTTGTAAACTCTCTTGGGTCTCTTGCGGAAGAGATGTTCCTGGTTGAATTAGATTAACGGCAATTAATCCAATAAAGACAGCAAAAAGAGTAGTACATAAATAAATAAGTACTGTTTTACCACCCATTCGTGAGAGTTTGGTTGTATCATTAAGGCTAGTAACACCAGCTACCAGTGATGCGAGAACCAATGGAACAGCTATCAATTTCAATAAAGTGATGAAAATAGTTCCAAAAGGTTTAATAAACTCAAGTGTAAATGCATTTAATCCAGAGACACTCGAAATGAGTCCATAAACAAGTCCCAAGATTAACCCGATAACAATTTGCCAGTGTAATTTTTTATACCACATATAGAATATTTAAATAAGAAATTTTAAATGATTATAAGAAAAAGAAGATACAGATCGCCAAAATTGATGATAGACCAGACGATATCCAATTTGTGAAATTATTATCAAAAGTTTGAATTCTTTTTTCTAATAATTTAGGCATGTTTTGATTTATTTTTTTGCCCTGGATATATGTGCCAAAAAAAGAATCAACAAAACTTCCTAAAAATCCAGTAATTATAATTAGTATTGGATACCCCAAAGACATATTCTGATTGAAAAGGAAAAAAGTAATACCAATGACAAAGGAACCTACTAAAGCGGCTAAACTTCCCATAAGACTTACTCCTCCGTCAAGACCTGGCTCAATTTTTTTGAAAGATCCGAATTGCCAGGTTGTGCCCTTTATTCTATTCCCCCCTATTTCTGAGCCCCAAGTATCGGCCGTAGAGAATGATATTGAAGAAAGAGCTGCAATCAAAAAAACGATCGAATTTGAAGCAAACCAGATAATAACCCATAACGCAAACCAAAAACCATTTGACCAAACTTGAGCACCATTTCTTCGGAAATGTACTATAGAATGCCCCTTTTTTTCGTCTTTAGAAAGCAAAGATGAGGTTATAAAAAAAACTAAAACAATACTAGCACCAGTAATATTACCTAACCCGAGAGCTATCACACCAAACAATATTGCTGAAGTAGCACCACTAAGAGTTAGCCAATTTAACAAGAAGCAAATTAGACCTGTGATGATTGATAATGCAATAGCAAGAAAGAATCGAGTATAATCGTCCCCTTCTGAAAACAAGAGGAAAACAAAGGTTGCAAAAAAAAAGAAAAAAATATTTAGTTTTTGATCTAACACTATGCTGTAGTTTCTGAATTAGAATCTACTTTCTTATGCTTCATAATCGCAAAAATTACAATTACATATCCGATAACAATTATAATTGGTGAAATATATAAAGATATAATACCTTCTATCTGATTCTCTAAACGCATAGCTGTAAAACCACCAACAATTAATAGTATTGCAACACCTATAAGTCTGTAATTAAAACCTGAAAAAAACATTGAATTTTGATTTGCTGGGGCTTGGTTTGTCTTAGGCATTTAGTTTAAATTTTTTAATTTTTTATAAATTATGAGATGTCAAAGTTATTTAATTATCTAATAACTCCAAAAGAGAGTCTATACATATGAATAAAATTATTCTTGCATCACAAAGCCCCAGAAGAAAAAAATTGTTCCAATTACTCGGAATCGATTTTGATGTAATTCCTAGCAATACTGACGAGATCATCACTTCAAAAAATCCAAATCGTGTAGTAAAAGATCTTTCAGCTCAAAAAGCCCTTGCCGTAGCTCAACACGTTGATGATGGATACATCATTGGAGCAGATACTATTGTTGTGTTTAAAAACAAAATCCTTGGAAAGCCTAAAGACGAAGCTGATGCATTTAATATGCTTTTAATGCTAAGTAATAAAACACATACAGTAATAACAGGAGTAAGTGTTATAAAAAAAGAGAATGGGTTAATTCACTCACATCACTCATTTTGCGAAAAAACTAAGGTAACTTTCAGTACTTTATCAAAAAAAGAAATTCGAACTTACATTCTTAGTGGGAGCCCAATGGATAAAGCTGGCGCTTATGGTATCCAAGACGATTGGGGCGCTTTATTTGTAAAAAAGATTAAAGGAGATTTTTACAATGTAGTGGGATTTCCATTGCATACATTTTATGAGAAAATGAAGTTACTAGAACCAAAAATATTAATGTCTTTCAGTAAATCCATTTAATGAAATCACTTTCTTTGTTTGTATTCTTTTTTCTACTGTTAACCGTACATAAAAAGGTTTTTTCACAGTCAAATGATTCATATCAAGTTGCTTCAATGCTAATTGAACAACAAAAATATGAAAAAGCTTTACCGATACTAAGAAATTTACATGATTTAAACCCACATATTTTCATGTATTTAGACCGATTAGTTGAATGTCATATCCAAACAAAGCAATACGAGGAAGCTAAGCTAATTTTAAAAGCCTCAATAAATAAACAACTAAATGTTAGTTTTGCCAATACTCTGTTAGGAAAGTTATTTCATTTAGAAGGTGATGTAAATACTGCATATGAAATTTGGGATAATACTATTGAGGCGTATCCTAATCAGTTACAACTCTATTACACTCTAGCAACTTTATTTATAGAGCGCCGAGAATTTGACCGAGCCATTGACGTATATAAGCGTGGCAGAGAACATTTTGCTAATGAAAACCTTTTTTTACTTGAAATTCCTAATGTTTATATGCAAGCTGGGGAATATCAAAACTCGGTTGCTGAATGGTTAAAAATTATTGTAAAAAAACCAAGCCAAGCTAGCTTTTTTAAACGCACCCTTATTCGATATAATGATCCTTTATTATTTGAAGATAGTATTGCAGAAATTGAATATAAGCTGCGTAATCTGCCTATTGATGATCCAAACTATCACGTTTTCTTTAATTTGCAAAATTGGCTACTATTTGAAAATAAGCTATATAAAAGAGCCTTTGCAGCGGCATTGAAATATGAAAAATCTACCACAGGTTTTAATTATAAGCTAGATGAAGTAGGTGTTTGGCTAGCAGAAAATCAACAATTTTCTTTAGCTATTAAAGCATTTGAATTTTATAGAGACAATTCAGAGGATAATGTTAAAATAAATGCCTACGAAAAATTAGCTGATGTATATGCACAATGGGCAAAATTTTTAGAAGACTATAATCTTGGTAATAGCATACAAATAAGAAACTTATATCATCATTCAAGCGCTCTACTTGATACTATTATACAAACAAACAGTTCATATTATAGGATAGGAAACGTCTATTTGAAACAAGCTGAACTTAGTCTTGATCATATTTTCGATCTTGAACAAGCTAAAAATGCCATTACTTTATTTAAACAAATTTCTAAAACAAAAAATGATGCTCAAATTCATTATTTAGATGGTCGCTTACATCTTGCACAAAACAAATATACATTAGCACGTATTGAATTAACAAGAAGCAATCGTATTGCTAAAAATGGGCGTTTAGCAGAGAAAACTCGGTATTTTTTGGCATTAACAGATTTTTATGCTGGTGATTTTGAATACGCCGCCATCCAACTAAAAACACTTAGTCGCAAATATGCATCATTCTATGCCAATGATGCATTAAAATTACAACTTTGGCTTCAGGATGGAATAAATGCTGATACCTCGAATATTCAGATACAAATTTTTGCACATTCCATAAAAGAACTCAAAACTAATCCTATTGGCTTTGATATAACAAAATTACTAGATTTTATCGATTTATATCCTACTACCCCTCTAAGAGATGATGTATTGTTGGCAATAGCGCATCATAAAATAGAATGGAATGCAAGATACCTTTTAACCCTCAACAATTTTTTAGCCACAAAAACCTCTTCCCCTATTCGCGAACAATTACTTTGGATAAGAGCAAATATGGCTGAAACTCATGGGTACTGGATTTCTAATTCAAACTTTACAACATCCATACTCCAAAGTATTGAAAGTTGTTTGCATAACAATGTATGTAGCAAAGAAGTACTTAAAAATACCTCTAGACAGTTATATGAAGAATTAATTTTAGAGTATCCAAATGGATTTTATGCAACTTACGCACGTAAAAAATTAAAAGAATTGCCTATTTAAATGAAATATCTACTGATACTACTTCTTTTCTTAAATACATTTTTTTTCTCCCACAGCTTTGCTCAACAGCAAATATTAATTCCGATGGATGCAGATCAAACTGATCATCTAAAAGCATATGGTGTGGTTTTTAACCATATAAAAGATGGGTTTGCAGCAAAATGGTTACTCAATTACAGAGGAGGGTCTTTTTTAATATTAATTGAAAATGATATTATTCGAAAATCGCTTATCCGAAACGTGTATTTGGAACAAATAGATAACGTTCAAGCAATAGACCTTGTCGCTCAGGTGGAATCTCCAGGAGCAAATACATCTGTAGTTAATTTAGAAAAAGCACCAAAAATTGCCGTTTATACTCCAGAGCAAGCCCTTCCATGGGATGATGCCGTTACCTTGGCTCTTAGCTATGCAGAAGTTGATTACGACAAAATTTGGGATGTAGAAGTTCTAGCAGGTTCACTAGAAAAATACGATTGGCTCCATCTACATCATGAAGACTTTACTGGACAATATGGTAAATTTTGGAGAAGCTTTAGAAATACACCTTGGTATATTACCCAAGTGCGCCAAATGGAAGCAATGGCAAAAGAATTAGGCTTCCATAAAGTAAGTGAACAAAAGAAGCAGGTTGCAAGAGAAATAAAAAAATATGTGGGGAATGGTGGGTTTTTATTCGCTATGTGTTCAGGTACCGATACATTTGATATTGCATTAGCATCTGAAAACATAGACATTGCTGCTTCTCAATTTGATGGAGATCCCATAGATCCTGATGCACAAAATCTTCTTGACTATCAAAAAACATTCGCTTTTACTGATTTTAATATCGAGCTAAGCCCATATGAATACGAACATGCAGATATTGATGTACCCCTGGCGATAGATATCGTTGATGAAAGTCTCGATTTTTTTACCTTATTTGAATTTTCTGCTAAATGGGATCCTGTACCCACTATGCTTACACAAAACCATGTGAGTAGTATCAAAGGATTTTATGGTCAAACAACTGCTTTTAGAGAAGAAAAAATTAAATCATCGGTAGTAATATTAGCTGAAGCACCTGGTCGTAATCAAGTAAAATACTTACACGGCAATTACGGGAACGGTACATTCACCTATTATGCTGGACATGATCCTGAGGATTATAAACACTTAGTCAACGACCCCCCTACCGATTTAGCACTTCATCCAAATAGCCCTGGGTATCGCTTAATATTAAACAATATTCTCTTTCCAGCAGCAAAAAAGAAAAAGAAAAAAACTTAATTAGGGTAAATTCACAAAATTTAGAAATGAAAGATTGTACCTTTTAAGACTTATATTTTTAAATATCCATTTTGAATTTTATGCAACCAAGCCGGAATTTTGACGACCTTGTGAATCTAGTTTCCATTCTTCGTAAAGAATGTCCTTGGGATAGAAAACAAACACATCAGACTATCAAAGATAATCTAATTGAAGAGGCTTATGAAGCCATTGATGCAATAGATAACAACGATTTTGACGAGTTTAAAAAAGAACTTGGAGATCTTCTACTGCATGTTATTTTTCACACCAATATGGCCAATGAACAATCAAAATTTAATATTGGTGATGTGATTTATACCTTAATGGAAAAACTCATTCGGCGACATCCTCATGTGTTTGGCAACCATGTAATAAAGGATGAAGAGGAAGTAGCAGAAAACTGGGAAAACATCAAATTAAAAGAAGGTAAAACGTCCACTCTTGATGGATTACCGATGCATTTACCAGCTTTAATTAGAGCTCATAGAATGCAAGAAAAAGTAGCCAATGTGGGATTTGATTGGCCTGAATGGCGCCAAGCATGGAATAAAGTAGAAGAAGAACTTGCTGAATTTAAAGAAACTTTACAACATGCTACTAAAAATGAACAAGCTAAAGAATTTGGAGACCTTCTTTTTAGTTTAGTTAATGTTGCTAGATACTTTGATATTACACCTGAAGATAGCCTTCGATTAACGAACAACAAATTTGAAAAT
Organism: Balneolaceae bacterium; assembly: GCA_038154605.1. Taxonomy (GTDB): domain Bacteria; phylum Bacteroidota; class Rhodothermia; order Balneolales; family Balneolaceae; genus HXMU1420-13. Next base: position 3,234 of record JAYPYN010000001.1, on the reverse strand, counting down.
CGATTTCGCTATGTAGAAGAGAAAATAAAGGAGAAAGGTAAATCCCTGAAGGAATCTACCTTAGAAGAAATGGATACATATTGGGAAGAATCAAAAAAGAATGATTAAGTTATACACACTCTTATCTTACATCTATTTTAACGATAACGAACACGTAGTTTTTTAAAAATTCTCTCATAATAATGAGAATAAAATTTAGGTTTATATACAAATTTATAATTATTTGGAAGGTTATTTTTTGACGATGAGAATTTCATATTAGAAAACCGCTTTTAATACTTATAAATTATGTTTTGATTGTTTACCTTTAGGGCTAATTAAGATTATCAGGAAAATTTTAGTCAAGATGTAATTTCCGCAATATCTATTTATTTTAAACACTAGAATTAATTAACCAAAAAAATGCCTAACAACTTACACACCGGTTTTGATGAAACAACATTTCCCCATATTAATAAAGGGTTAGATGGCATAGTTGCATTTTCGACTACAAAAAGCTTTATAGATGGGCAAAAAGGGGAACTTATCTATGCCGGATATAACATAGACACTCTGGCTGAGAATGCAACCTTTGAAGAAGTTTGTTTTTTACTATGGAATGATAGGCTCCCAAACTCTACCGAACTAGAAGCATTAAAGATTGCTCTTATCAAAGAAAGAAGTTTACCTGAAGTGGTTTTAAACTACATCACCACTACCGACAAAGATTCTGAACCAATGGCGGTACTACAAACTGCAGTTTCAATGTTAGCTGATTTTGACCCAACAAAGGGTGCTTATAATCCTTCCTTATTCAAAGATCAAGCTATTGCGTTAACAGCAAAAATACCTGCTATTATCGCCGCTTTCGATCGCTATCGCCACGGTAAAGAAATAATTGCACCACTTACCACTGGTAGTACTGCAAAAAATTTCTTGTATATGCTAAACGGTACTGAACCTGGCGAGCAGGCCGAAAAAACAATTGATTTATGCTTAATTTTACATGCAGAACATGGCATGAATGCCTCCACATTTACCGTTCGTACAATCTGTGCTACTATGTCGGATATGTTTTCTGCTGTTGCAGGCGGCATTGGAGCTCTTAAAGGTCCTTTACACGGTGGCGCTAATACAGCGGTAATGAACACTCTCTTAGAATTAGAAACCCAAGGCGAAAAAGCCGATGCTGTTGCTTTCACAAAAAACAAATTAGCAAAAAAAGAAAAAATAATGGGCTTTGGTCACCGAGTGTACAAAGTATTTGATCCTAGAGGGTACCATCTTCAAAAAATGGCGAAAGGACTTGCAGAAGAAACAGGGCACGAAGAATTATATACCTGGTCCATGGATATGTTGAACACGATGAAATCCGAAAAAAACATCGACCCAAATGTTGATTTCTTCTCCGCAACTGTCTATTACTCTATTGGAATTCAGCCGGATCTTTATACCACTATTTTTACCATGAGCCGTATTTCTGGATGGACTGGACATTACATGGAACAAGCTGCTAACAATCGCTTAATTAGACCACGAGCGCTATATGTAGCAGAAAAAAATCTTGAATGGACTGCTTTAGAAGAACGTTAAACTTTTTTACTGTTTGTTAAAAAGAAAGCCTCCAACGAGGCTTTCTTTATTTAACAACAAAATTGACAATCCTGCCTGGTACAAAAATTTCTTTAACTAGATTACCTTCGGATAGATATTTTTTCACTTTAGGTTCTGATTTAGCCAAATCAAGCACATATTCTTTATTTTTTGCTTCTTCTACAGGTACATAAATATCTGCTCGTACTTTTCCATTTACTTGTACTGGAAACATAATTTCATCTTCTTTAAGATATTCTTCATTAAAGGTAGGCCAGTTCACATACCCCATTGATTCATTGTTTCCTAATTTAAACCAAAGTTCTTCTGTAATATGAGGCGCAAACGGATTCAAAATAAGAAGGAAGTCTGAAGCAATAGATTTAGGTATTTCTTTCCATGAATTTGCTTCATTCACAAAAATCATCAAAGCAGAAATAGCAGTATTGAAGCGCATTGCTTCGATATCCTCGGTTACTTTTTTTATTACAGTATGTAATGTTTTTAATTCAGCTTTTGTTGGCTCTTTTTCTAGTGTTTTTAAGGCTCCGGTTTCTTCATCCACCAATAAACGCCATGCCCTATTTAAAAATCGATTAACACCATCAACACCTTTAGTACTCCAAGGTTTTACTTGTTCTAGTGGTCCCATAAACATTTCGTACAACCGTAGAGAATCTGCACCAAACTGTTCAATCACATGATCGGGGTTAATAACATTCCCTCTACTTTTACTCATTTTATGAGCTCGAGCATCCAATTTTAAATCCGTTCCCTTTTTAAAGAACGTATCCCCTTTTTTCTCTACGGCGTCTTCTTTTAATTTTGTACCATCCGGTGCCGTAAATTCCATTTCCCCCAAAATCATACCTTGATTCACTAATTTTTGGAAAGGTTCTTTGGTTGATACAACTCCTATATCGAATAACACTTTATGCCAGAATCGCGCATACAACAAATGTAATACCGCATGTTCGGCTCCCCCCACATATAAATCAACAGGCATCCAATATTTTTCAAACTCTGGGTCTACAGGACCTCCATCCCAATTGGGTGATATATATCTTAAATAATACCAACAAGAACCTGCCCATTGCGGCATGGTATTCGTTTCGCGGATGGCTTTATTCCCCGTTGCTGGATCTACAGTATGTATCCACTCAGTAGCATTTGCTAAAGGAGGCTCTCCATCTCCTGTAGGCTGGTATTTTTCTACTTCTGGTAGTTTTAGAGGAAGCTCATCATAGGAAATAGCTTTTGCCTTTCCTTCTGTATGAATAATTGGAAAAGGTTCTCCCCAATACCGCTGACGTGAGAATAACCAATCTCTTAACTTATAATTGATTGCTTTATTTCCAACTCTTTTTTCTTCTAGCCACTCAATAATTTTATCCTTTGCAGGCTGTATGTCTAAACCATTTAAGAAATCACTATTAATGGCAATTCCTTGTCCAGTATACGCTTTCCCATCAAACCCTTCTTCAGGTTGAACTGTTCTAATTATGGGCAAATCAAACTTCTCGGCAAATTCCCAATCTCGCTCATCTTGACCAGGAACTGCCATTATTGCACCCGTTCCGTAGCTTACTAACACATAATCGGCGATCCAAATTGGAATGTTCTTGTCCTTTGCGGGATTGATTGCATAAGCTCCAGTGAATA